>JAHJNE010000195.1 GCA_018820995.1 Gammaproteobacteria bacterium
CGACGACGCCGTTCGTGGGCGACAATAATCTGTAGCCGCTCTTTAGCGGTCGATGCAGTGTTCTTTTTAGTAGAACGGAAATAGTCGAGTAACGACATCAGTTAGCCTCCGAAAATCCGTTTGAATAAACCTTTTTTCTCCACACTTAAGAAGCGGAAAGGCACATCTTCGCCAATCAGACGGGCGACGGTATCCAGGTAAGCCTGACCGGCATCACTCTCGGTGTCCAGGATCACTGGTTGACCCGAGTTCGATGCATTCAGCACCGCTTGTGATTCAGGAATAACCCCTAATAGTTTGATTGCCAGAATGTCATTCACGTCTTCTACACTCAGCATTTCACCTTTGACCACACGTTCTGGATTGTAGCGGGTCAGCAGCAAATGTTCTTTGATGCCAGGTAAACCTTGTTCAGCCCGACGGGATTTACTGGATAACATGCCTAAAATCCGATCGGAGTCACGCACTGACGATACTTCAGGGTTAGTGACGACAATAGCTTCATCCGCGAAGTACAGCGCCATCATTGCGCCTGATTCTATACCTGCAGGAGAGTCACAAATAATAAAATCGAATTCATCGGACAATTCGTTTAAAACCCGCTCAACACCTTCTTTATTTAAAGCGTCTTTATCACGGGTTTGTGATGCCGGCAGGATATATAAATTATCCAGTCGTTTGTCGCGGATCATCGCTTGTTTTAAATTTGCTTCATTGTTGATCACATTGACAAAGTCATAGACGACACGGCGCTCACAACCCATGATCAGGTCAAGATTCCGCAGGCCGATATCAAAATCGACGATAACAGTTTTGTGACCTCTTAAAGCCAAGCCCGTGCCGATGGCGGCACTTGAAGTGGTTTTACCAACCCCACCTTTGCCTGAAGTCACAACTATGATTTTTGCCATAGCACACAATCCTTAGAATAATTCTGCTAATACTAATTGACCGTCCTGCAAGCTGATGCAGGCAGATTTGCCCCAAAACTCGCCTTGCAGGCTCTCGCTTAACCAATAGTTACCTGCAATCGAGATTAACTCGGCTTGCATATTGTAACAATAGATCTTTTTACTGCTGTCTCCGCCGGCGCCGGCAATTGCCTTGCCCCGCAAAGAACCGTAGATATGGATGTTGCCATCAGCGATGACTTCAGCGCCGGCGCCAACGGTGCCTTTAATAATTAAATCAGCACCTTTGACATAAATTTGTTGGCCGGAGCGAATGTTTTGTTCGATTAATTTGTTTTCGACCACCGCGGTGACAACGGCTGCAGCCGGCGCGATAGGCGCAGGTTCTGCCACTGGTTTTGCCGCTGCTTCTGGGGTTTTGCCGTTGTTTTTACTGAGCTGTAGCGCTGCTAAACCAGCTTGTTGCGCTACTTTTTTCAGCTCGGCATTGGCGCCGCAGACGCCAACCAGCACCAGCTGCAACTCGACAAAAAGCTGTTTGATGGCAATGAAATCAGGAATTTGTTTCGCATTTTCAACGTTGATCACCACGGGCGCCTGATGGAAAAAACCAGGTGCTTGCGCCAACTTTTGCTGTAACTGCGCCTGGAGCGCCGCCACACTAAAATCCTGACAATATAAAACTGATAAAGGAAATAAACTTCCTTTTAACTCAAAAGAGTGATCCGACATAGCAACCGTGAGCGCTTAAAATGAATGAAAAGGTTAGGGTTCTTATCAAGGACCGCTGGCGGCAAACGGCTGAAATACAGCGTTTGGGCATCCAAAGCGACAGTTCGCAAGATAAGCGCTTCATGGTATAGTCTACGCCTGTGTTAGGCAAGTTACCCAGAGTAGATTTTGTCCCATGTTAACTGTGATTTATAAAAGCCCCCGCAAAGATCAGACTTATCTCTATGTTCTCAAACGTGATGATTTCAGCGCAGTCCCCAAGGCTTTGCTGGAAACCTTTGGTAAACCAATTTTGGTCAGTCTGTTGGACTTAGCAAAACGCGATAAATTAGCTGGGGCAGATATTCAAAAAGTCACACAAGCACTTTCTGAGCAAGGATATTATCTGCAGATGCCACCGCAGTCGGAAGACTGGTTGGCCGAGCACAAAGACTGGGTAGCGCAACAATAAGGACTTCGTTTTGTTTCGTATTCTTCTGATAAGTTCATTGTCATTCACGCTGGTTGCATGTAGCAGCCATGCAGCAGAAACTAAGACTGTAGCGTCTGACGCTGCAACAGCAGCTGCGACGCTTTCTAAAAAATCGGCGACGCCAGTGAAACAACTGGTTGCCGGCATTTCCGCGTCTTCTTCAACGGCAACCACTCATACAAGCGTCAGTAAAAAATTGGCCGCCGCGGCGACATCAGCAGCAACAGGAGCTGTTGTTGAAACAAAAGCAGCAGTTAAAGACGAAGCCGGATTTAAACGCTACGCTGCGCAGTTACAAATTGAAGCGCAACAGCGCGGTTATTCGAAGGCTTTAACGGATAAAGTATTTGCCAGTTTAACTTTTCATCCTCATGCCGTGGTTGCCGACAAAGGGCAGCCGGAATTTGTCGAAACCCTGGATACCTATTTACCAAAACGGGTGAATAAACAACGGATTGATATGGCACGCAAGATGTATCAGGAACATCGGACTGAACTTGCCAAGATTGAGAAAAAATATGGCGTCCCGGCACGGTTTATCGTGTCGTTATGGGGGCTGGAGAGTGCATTTGGTCGAATTACCGGTAATTTTTCGGTTCCGTCGGCGTTAGCGACGATGGCCTACGAGGGCCGCCGCGAAGATTTCTTCAAACAGGAATTTTTCCTGGCGCTGGATATTCTGGCGCAAGGACATATTGAACTTGAACAAATGAAAGGCTCGTGGGCCGGTGCGATGGGGCATACCCAGTTTATGCCCAGTTCATTTATGAAATATGCTCAGGATGGTGACGGTGATGGTCATAAAGATATCTGGACTAACCGGTCTGATGCCTTCGCTTCTATTGCTAATTATCTGAAAATAGAAGGCTGGCAACCTGGTTTAACCTGGGGCCGCCAAGTGCAGTTACCGAAAAATTTTGACTATAGTCTGGTGATCCCAACCGGCAGTAAAAGCCGGTCTCAGTGGCTGCAATGGTGGCAAAAATCAGAACGTTCATTGGCTGACTGGCAAAAACTGGGCGTGCGGAATATCGACGGCGCTGCATTGCCAAAACGTCAGGTGAATGCCGCGCTGGTGATGCCCGATGATAAAGAGGGCCGGGCTTACTTGGCCTATGCCAACTATCAAACGTTAATGCACTGGAACCGTTCGTATTATTTTGTCAGTAGTGTTGGTTATCTCGCTGATTTAATTGCAAAAGGTTAATTGGAAGTTTCTGGCATGAGCGAACAAACCCAAGAAAAAAGCAGCAAGTTGCCACAGCAGTTGTCAGATGAAACGGCAATTCCTGTTGTCTATCAGCACACTGATTGGCAAGGGCAAGCCATTGATTTGCCAGCAGGGAAAGTGGTGTGCATTGGTCAGAACTACCTAGACCATATTCAGGAAATGAACAGCCAGCCCGCCCCACAAGCGTTGTTTTTCATCAAACCAACAACGGCGTTACGACGTTTAGCGCCGGTGTTCGTGATCCCTTCTTCGCATGGTGCAGTGCACAACGAAACGGAAATTGCGGTGCTGATTAAACAGCCTCTTTGCAAAGCTACATCTGCTGAGGTTGCTGCTGCAATTTGGGGCTATTCGTTAGCGCTCGATTTAACGCTGCGTGATGTGCAGGCTGAATTAAAAAAACTGGGCCGTCCTTGGGAAATCGCCAAAGGTTTTGATGGGGCATGTCCTATTGCGGGTTTTGTTCCGGCGGCGCTGATTGACGAGCCACAACAACTGCAGTTTAGTCTGCAAGTGAATAACTCTTTACGACAGCAAGGCGATGCCATTTTAATGATCCGCAGTATCACCCAAATACTGGTCGAAATGAGCCAATGGTTTACCCTGGCACCTGGCGACATTGTGCTGACCGGCACCCCAGCAGGAGTCGGGCCGCTGCAACACAACGACCAGCTTCATTTAGCTTTAAGCCCATGGCTGGATGTACTGACGACAGTGCACACTGATCAAATCAAATGATCAAACGAAGTCATCAAACACA
>JAHJNE010000017.1 GCA_018820995.1 Gammaproteobacteria bacterium
AGTAGCTTTAAATCTATCATGATGAATTTTCTTCACTTAAACCAAGAGGCTTTTTCAGTTGTCTGGTGTCAGCATAACCTGAGCGATTGGACACATCAACATCCGGACGTCCAAATGAAGAGCGATTATGTCAACGACACCTGGTTTAGGTTTTCCCCGTATCGGAAAAAATGCCAGTTAAAACGGTCGTTAGAAGTCAATTGGCAAGGTAAGTTACTGCAGCAAGAGCCGATGGCTGTATCAATTTTGACACCCAATTTCGCATTTGCCGGTAGCCAAGAGGTACGGTAAGAAATTGCTTAAAGACTTTCGCTGATCATATGGGGCGTTCAAAGTCTGTTTATCTTAGAGGACATTAGGACATTAGGACATTAGGACATTAGGACATTAATTAAAGCTTAGTCTGCACTTGTCGCAGACTAAGCCGTTTTTACAACACAGTGTCGAAGAAAGTTTCGGTCGATTCAACTCGAAAAAAATTGGCCTAACGGACTGGCAAATCAAACTTGGCAAACATGCGGTCAATTTCTTCCTGATTGCGTAGTAGGTTCGCTTTTTCAACGACATCTTTGGTCAAGTGTGGCGCAAATCGTTCGATAAAATCATACATGTAGGTACGTAAGAACGAGCCTTTGCGAAAACCTATTTTTGTAGTCGAAGCCGCAAATAAATGGCTGGCATCAATGGAAACTAAATCTTTATCCAGTTCTTGGTCCATTGCCATTGAGGCGATAACGCCAACACCAAGGCCCAAACGGACATAAGTTTTAATCACGTCGGCGTCGGTGGCAGTAAACACGATTTTCGGCTCAAGCCCCTTCTCACCAAAAGCTCGGTCTAGCTCAGAACGTCCGGTAAAACCAAAGACATATGTAACAATCGGATACTGAGCGACATCTTCAATTTCGATGCGTTGCGCGAGCTGAGCCAAAGGATGGTCGCTACGAACTATCACGCTACGATTCCAGTGATAGCATGGCAACATCACTAAATCGTTAAACAAATGCATTGCTTCTGTGGCAATCGCAAAATCAGCTTCCCCCCGCGACGCCGCTTCCGAAATTTGCTGTGGTGTCCCTTGATGCATGTGTAAAGATACTTTCGGAAACTTCTTCATGAAACCACCAATAACACCTGGCAGCGCATAACGCGCTTGTGTATGCGTGGTTGCGATATTCAGTTTCCCTTGGTCTGGTAAAGTGTGTTCCTTGGCGACTGCTTTGATACTTTCGACTTTAGCCAAAATTTGCTGAGCAATTTCAATCACATCGCGCCCTGCCGGTGTGACATGGGTTAAATGTTTACCACTGCGCCCAAATACCTGAATTCCCAACTCATCTTCTAGCATCCGCACTTGCTTGCTAATACCAGGCTGTGAGGTATACAAACTCTCCGCCGTCGCGGACACGTTAAGATTGTGATTCAGTACTTCGACAATATAACGTAACTGTTGTAATTTCATGTGTCAGCCTTTCGTTAATGACATATGATTAGGCATATGTGCAGATGCTCTGATTATTCCAGCCAAATCAAAATTTGGCCTTAGCTATAACCAATAGTAGCTAAAAAAAATAAAAATCAGTAGCTCTTTTTTGTTGAAGCTAAGCTTTGCCCGATAGAAGGAAATTAATCATCGTGGAACATCCAGAAATTGATTTTGCCACTGTACTGGCGTCTGCCGTACATGACATGAAAAATTCATTGTGCATGTTAATCCAATCGATGGATTTGCTGCAGCAGGACTTGGCACCGCTCTCTGAAAACGCCAGTCAGGAATTAGCCAGGATCCATTATGAGGCTTCTCGCCTCAATACGAATTTGATGCAGCTATTGTCTTTGTATCGAATAGAAAAAAATCAATTGCCCCTTCACCTTGACGAGTATTTTGTTGACGATTTACTGGAAGAAGTGGTCATCAAAAACGAAATGTATAGCCAACAAAAGCATATTGAAGTGCAGGTCGAAACCGAACACCATTTAGGCTGGTTTTTTGACAATGACTTGGTCAGTAATTTGATCAACGATATGTTTGTAAATGCGTTGCGGTATAGCTCTGGCAAGTTGTTATTAAAAGCGAGCACTGAAGATGGGCAATTGTGTCTAGAATTACATGATGATGGTGTTGGATTTCCTGACTACATGCTGGAAAACAACGATAACAGCATGAATCACTTTAATTTGGCGGCAGGACGAACTGGATTAGGCCTGTTTTTTGCACACCTAATTGCCAAAGCGCATCGTAACAAAGGTCGATACGGCCGAATCGAACTGAGCAATGGTGGTCGTTATGGTGGTGGCGTTTTTAGGTTATTGTTGCCGTAACTCACTGGTAGAACATTGGTAATTTTACCAATTTCTGTTTAAGATGCTTGAGGAATACCAAGTCAGAGGTTCAGATGGTTTTAACCATAATCATAGTTCTGGTGATAGCACTGGTTGTGTTTGCCGTCATCACGAACGCGATGCAGCAGCACAAAGAGAGGTTGGCCACGTTAAAACGGGCTGAGTTTTCTAAATTGCGCAGTATGCTGGAAGATACCGAAGAGATCCTGCTGAATGCTGCGAATGTCCCCTTAACCCCTGGCATCAGCCAAATGTTACTCAAGCGGATTGCTTATACCCTTAAAGCCATGGTCGAACTGGAGCCTGGCTCACGTGATCTAAAAAGCCGGTTGAGCGATACCGAAAAACGTTTGAGTGAAATGGGAGCCAATCCTGGGATCCCATCCGAAAACATCTCTTTGCCAGACAACGATAAACAAATTATCGGCATGATTCAGGGCATAAAAAAATTACGCACTATCCTGCGCGCCGAACATGCTCGTGGCAATATTGATACGCAATTGGTGGTACAGGAAGATCGTCGCCTGGAAAATTTACAGCTACGGATCAATGTCGAAAGTCAGATTAAACGTGGTAATCAGGCGCGTAGCGGCCAAATGTTAGGGTCGGCTCGGCAATGTTATGAAAAAGCTTTAATAACCTTGTCCAACGCTTCTCACGCCGATGAATATGTCATCGCTAAACGCAATGAAATGAATTCCATTCTTGCTGAAATTGCTGAAGAGCTAAAAGAAGGTAATTTACGCGACCGGCAGAAAAAAGCTGAAGCCGAGAACAACGACTTGGATGTGTTATTTGCTCCAAAACGAAAATGGTAAATGCATCTGTTATTTAGACGTAATGACCCTATCAACGCCTTGCCCTTACAATCTTACTTATCTTCAGTCATAAAAAAGGCCGCCGAAGTGGCCTATTTTATGACTGCGTCCCATAGCTGAATGACCAAAGGCTAACAAATCAACTTACAAATAGCGACTTTATCGCCGTGGCAGCAGCAGGATAAACAAAACGATGTCTATCCCAAGACAAGTCTCTTTCTTGTTACCATCAAGCCTCAGCTTTACTTTCCTGCCACTTACCGTCTTTAAACCAAAGTGACCAGCCGGATGCTTTGCCATCTTTTTCTGACATCACATACTGCTGCTTCGTTTTTCGACTCCAACGCACGACGGTTGGATTGCCTGCAGGATCTTGCGCCGGAGCTTGCGTTAAGTACAAAAACTTTGGCACCAACCGGTCTTTAAAACGCTGCAATTCTGCGACTAACGGCGCTCTGGTTTCACGCGAGCGCGGAAAGGTAGAAGCCGCCAAAAACAAGCCCGCAGCGCCATCACGTAGCACAAAATACGCATCAGACTTTTCACATTTTAATTCAGGCAAATGCACCGGATCTTCTTTTGGTGGCGCCGCTTCCCCGCTGCGTAATAATTTACGGGTATTTTTACAATCGCCGTTGGTACAGCCGAAATACTTGCCAAAACGACCCGACTTTAACTGCATGTCAGAGCCACATTTTTCACATTCGATCAGCGGACCGTCGTAACCTTTGATTTTAAAGGCACCACTTTCCACTAAATAACCGTCGCAGCCCGGATTATTACCGCAGACATAAAGTTTGCGTTGCTCGTCTAAAAGATACGAGTCCATTGCTGTACCACACTTGGCACAACGTTTTTTCTGCCGCAGTACTTCAGTTTCCAGCTCATCATCATCGGCAACCAACACCGCTTCATCACCGGCGGTTAAATTCATGGTGGTGGTACAACGTTCTTTGGGCGGCAGGTTATAGCCTGAACAGCCTAAAAACACGCCGGTACTGGCCGTTCGAATGCCCATTTCCCGGCCACAGGTAGGACACTTGATATCTGTTAACACAAACTGATTTGTCCGCATGCCGCCTTGTTCAACGTCGGCTTCGGCAGTTTTCAGTTTCGTCGAGAAATCACCATAGAAACGGTCTAATACGGTACGCCAAGACAACTCGCCATGCGCGATATCATCCAGCTTTAATTCCATATTGGCTGTGAAATCGTAATTCATCAGATCGCTGAAATTTTCAACCAGGCGATCGGTGACTATTTCACCCATCTTCTCGGCGTAAAAACGTTTGTTTTCAACTTTGACGTAACCACGCTCCTGGATAGTAGAAGTAATGGCAGCGTAGGTTGAAGGTCGGCCAATGCCGCGTTTCTCAAGCTCTTTTACTAGACTGGCTTCGCTAAAACGAGCGGCGGGTTTGGTAAAATGCTGTGCTGGTAGTAACTGCGCTAAAGTCAGAACTTCACCAACTTTGACATCCGGCAGTTCTTTTTCTTCTTCATCTTTACGCTTTTGCGCCGGTTGCACCCGAGTCCAGCCGTCAAAACGTAATACTCTACCTTTGGCTTTTAGCTCAAAATCGCCAGCCTGTACCGTGATATTGGTCACGTCGTACAAGGCATTTGGCATTTGGCAGGCCACAAACTGACGCCAGATTAATTCGTACAGCTTTTTCGCGTCGGCTTCCATGTCACCAAGTTGAGTCGCCTGCACATTGACATCTGAAGGGCGGATCGCTTCGTGAGCTTCTTGCGCGTTAGCCTTATTGCCATAGGCAAGTGGCTGCGCCGGCAAATATTTTGCACCAAATTGCTGTTCGATAAATTCACGGACAGCAGTGACAGCGTCAGCGGAAAGGTTGGTTGAATCAGTACGCATATAAGTGATGTAGCCAGCTTCATATAAACGCTGCGCCAACATCATGGTCTTTTTGACGCCATAACCTAAACGGGTACTTGCCGCCTGTTGTAAGGTCGAAGTGATAAAAGGTGCCTGAGGCTTGCTGCTGGACGGTTTATCTTCCCGATCCAATACTTTGTATGCGGCTTGTTGTAATAAGGCGACAGCGGCCGACGTATCAGCTTTATTAACCGGACGAAACGCTTTACCTTGCTGGCGGATGACTTCGAGATTTAACCCAACACCGTTGCTCGTTGAAGTTTCAGCATCCACAGTCCAGTATTCTTCCGGCACAAAAGCTTTAATTTCGCGTTCGCGCTCGACCACCAAGCGCACAGCAACCGACTGTACACGACCGGCAGAAAGTCCACGAGCTACCTTTTTCCAGAGCAGCGGTGACACCATAAAGCCAACTACACGGTCTAAAAAGCGCCGTGCTTGTTGTGCATTCACCCGGTCGACATTGACGACGCCTGGTTCAACAAAAGCATTTTTAATGGCATTTTGGGTGATTTCGTTAAATACCACCCGTTTGAATTTTTGCTCGTCACCGCCAATAATTTGCTGGAGATGCCATGCGATGGCCTCTCCTTCACGGTCTAAGTCCGTTGCCAGATAAACCGTGTCCGCTTTTTCAGCGAGTGCTTTGAGCTCTTTGACGACTTTTTCTTTGCCGGGCAAAATTTCATAACGGGCTTTCCAGCCATTAGCTGGGTCTATACCCATCCGATCAACCAGCGCTAAATACTCTTTTTGAGCTTTTTCAAGCTTCACTTCGCTGGTTTTACTTTTGTCTTTATTGCTGCTTGTAGGTAGGTCACGAATGTGCCCAACGCTACTTTTAACAATAAAATCATTGCCTAAATATTTATTAATCGTTTTAGCTTTTGCCGGTGATTCGACTATTACCAGTGATTTCGCCATCGTTGTTCCGAGATCCCTAAACTTATAAGGCCATTCTACATGTCTTTTTAACGTATATCCGCAAACTGAAGTTGTGACAAGTGAATAAACTCATTATTATCGTTAAAGCCCGCTATTTACGGGGCATTCTGGTGATTTAATCACCGAAAAAAATGAAGCTATCTATCAACGGCCGCAATAATAATAAAAATAGTGCCCCTTCCCAACTGAAGGAATAAAGCAAAAATGAAGTATTTTGAAGCAAACTTTGACGGTCTTGTTGGGCCGACGCATAACTATGCCGGTTTATCAGTCGGTAATGTCGCGTCACTCAATAATGCCAAAAACAGCTCTAATCCAAAACAAGCCGCACTGCAAGGCTTACAAAAAATGAAAGCCCTGTCCGATCTTGGCATGGTACAAGGCGTATTAGCGCCGCAGGAGCGACCGGATGTCTATACCTTGCGCCGGCTCGGTTTCTGTGGCTCAGACGCTGAAGTCATTGCTAAGGCAGCCAAGCAGGCACCGGCAGTGTTTCGTGCCGTGTGTTCAGCCTCGAGTATGTGGACGGCGAACGCCGCTACCATTTCTCCGAGTAAAGACACGCAGGATGGTAAAATTCATTTTACGCCTGCAAACCTAACCAATAAATTTCATCGTTCATTAGAACCAGAGACTACTGGCCGGATTTTGCAGGCAATGTTTAAAGACGAGCAACATTTTGCCCATCATAAACATTTACCTGACAACGACCACTTTGGCGATGAAGGTGCAGCTAACCATACACGTCTTTGCAGTGAGTACGGGGCAAAAGGTGTTGAGTTGTTTGTATTTGGTCGCTACGCGTTTGATTACAACAAACCTGCGCCACGCAACTTCCCTGCTCGACACACTTTTGAAGCCTGCGAAGCGGTGTCACGTTTGCACGGTTTGTCAGACGACAAAGTGGTGTATATCCAGCAAAGCCCGGAAGTGATTGACCAGGGTGTATTTCACAATGACGTAATTGCCGTCGGCAACCAGAACGTATTGTTTTATCATCAGCAAGCTTTTGTCGATAGCACGCAAAAGCTTGATGAAGTCAGACGCAAATTTGGCGATGCTACGGAATTACATCTGATTGAGGTTTTAGATCATGAAGTGACGGTGCAACAAGCCATTCAAACTTACTTGTTTAATACCCAAGTGATCACTTTACCATCGGGTGAAATGGCAATTATTGCGCCAACAGAATGTCGCGACCATCCACAGGTATCTGCTTATCTTGAGCAACTAACCGGACGTGGCACGCCTATTCGCCAGGTACACTATTACGATGTGAAACAAAGCATGCGTAATGGCGGTGGCCCGGCTTGTTTACGACTTCGTGTAGCGATGAGCGAATTGGAGCATCAAGCAGTTAACCAAAACGTGTTGTTAACTGACAAATTGTTTCAACGCCTGAACCAGTGGGTAAACACCCACTACCGTGATCAGATTTCCGAAGCGGACTTAGCTGATCCACTACTGCTCAATGAATCTCGCACCGCGCTGGATGAATTGACGCAAATATTACAGCTTGGCGCGGTTTACCAGTTCCAGCGGTAGCTGTAACTGATAAACCACTCGTTTAAATGAAACCCTGCAACTGCAGGGTTTTTTTATTCCTACCGAGATTAAACAGCTTATTCTTCGCATTATGAACGCGGTTGATTCACCGAAGTTTTGTCATATCTACATATAAAAAAACTCCGCCAAGAAGCGGAGTTTTTTTATCAACGTATTAAACCGGTCCTAATTTGTATCTGAACAAAGTGGCAAACCTTCTTCATAAAGAAGTCTATCAACGTCAGGTTGACGACCACGACCAAACGGGCTATCTGATGGAGGATCACTTTCAGTAGTCGTATGCGCACCAAGGATCGGCAGCGTCAGATTCCGGCTGGAGACGTTCTCTGTGCCTGCGGCAGTTGAAGACACGGACAAGTTCACATCAACCCAAGTTGCATATTCCCGCGGATAAATAATATTCACCTGCGCGATACCGTCGGCATCGGCAACCACAGTCCGTGATACTGTCGCAACGTTGCCCGGAGTGATTTGCATGTCACCATTGATATCTTCACCTGTATCTAAAACACCATCACGATCAACGTCTTCTGAGGCACAAGTAATTGTAGGGACTGATTCCCAGTTAACAAATGTGCCAATTAATGGTCTTTTCAAAAATACGCCTTTTTTAAATGCATTTGGGGTCACAGAAACATTCAATTGCTGATTCGGTACCGGATTGCCGGCTGCATCAGTCACAATAATTGCGTAAGGCACGGAATATAGATTTGGCTCTACAGATTCTAGTACATCACCACTACCAAAGCGGAAAAATAAAGTTCTACGACCGACGACAACACCGGTATCGCCTTTGACATCTGAATTATTTGCCAACACCGCATTGATCCGTAAACCTTGTGGCGAATTAGGAGAACCAGAACCACCAGAATTAACATCTGCTGTAAACTCAGTTGTTGCCACACCTTGTGAATTGGTAACGCCTGTTGATGGGCTCAATTGACCGCCAGCTGAGTTCGACAGCGAAAATGCTACAACCTGATTTTTTATCGGGTTATCTTTCTCGTCGCGTAATACGGCCTGGACGGTCGCTTTTTCGCCCGAGCCTAACTGTGCCGGAAACACCTGCACTTCAATGCCTTTGGTCACACTTGGAGTCGTCGCAATGTACTCAACCAGTTTATTAGCGCTTATTTTTGCGCCATTGGCCGTCGATGATGCGCCTATATTTGTCACACCTGCAAAATCTGATCGCACAAACACTTCAGCAATACCGTTATTGTTGGTTGTTTGGGTCGCAACAACTTTATTTGACAAACTGTCCGCCGTCGGGGCAATAACACCACGAGTGGTAGTAAACAGCACATCATTACTGACCAATGGCGAATTATTCCTCAACCATTTAACCGCTACCGGCG
>JAHJNE010000196.1 GCA_018820995.1 Gammaproteobacteria bacterium
CGCTTTAACCTTTTCCAGGGCATCGTCACTGGCCTGCTGCCAGAGTGCTTTTTGATACACAATTGAATCATGCATCGCGAGCTGCACCCAACCTTGTTGCTCAGACGTGAGGTGATCCCAAATATGCTGGCTCATCAGGATCACGTCCGGCACACTGCTGTGCTCGTCCAGAATGTAATATTTTGAAAGTTCGTAATGTCTTGATAAATAAAAACTTGGCGGGTTATTTTCGGCGCCATCGACCACGCCTTGTTGCAAAGCAGTATAAAGTTCGCCCCAGTCCACCGGCGTTGCAGCACCACCGAGCGCCTGCACCATTTCAACTGAAGTTTGACTATTCGGCACCCGGAATTTCAGGCCTTTTAAATCAGCCGGCGTATGGATTTCCTTTTGCGTGGTATAAAAACTACGGCTGCCCGCATCATAATACCCCAGGCCTTTTAACCGCACCGGTGACATGGCGTCCAGTAACTGTTGGCCAATCTCGCCGTCAAGTACGGTCCATAAATGCGCACTATCGCGAAAGACATAAGGCAGGCTAAACACCTTCATCTGCGGCACAAAACCTTCCAGTGGCGACGCTGAGACTTTGGTCATTGCCAGGCTGCCGATTTGCAACAGTTCGACCAGCTCGCGCTCTGAGCCAAGTTGACCACCACTATAAATCCGGATTTGCATGCTGCCGTTGGAATAAAACGCCAGTCGCTCGGCCATTTTTACCATGGCTTTATGCACCACGTGCTCCTGGTCCAGTGAATGCCCCATTCGCAGCGTCACTACATCTTGCTGTTGACTACAACTCAGTAGCAGCCAGCTACTGGCAAGCAGTACCAGCAATCTTATTGGCTGCTTTTGAGCCAGTCGGCGCACACTTTGCCTGAAGGTCGAGTTCATCATTATTTGCCCTGTTGTTGCAAAAAATGGCCACTGTTTATTATGGCGGTTGCCTGGCAACCGCGGGGTGGTCCATCCGGCAAACTGACGTTTGCCTGTTTTAACTTTGCTGGTCGACCAGCAAAGCGCAGTCCTTAGCCTATTTAAGGCTACTGGCCGGAAATTTATCCATATCGTTATAATCGAGGTTTTCGCCCGCCATGCCCCAAATAAAGGCATAGTTGCTGGTGCCACAACCGCTGTGGATTGACCAAGGGGGTGACACGACCGCTTGTTCGCTACCCACCCATATGTGTCGGGTTTGCTCTGGTTCGCCCATAAAATGACAGACCTGTTGATCAGCGCCTAAATCAAAATAAAAATAAGCTTCCATCCGGCGGTCATGCTGATGCGCCGGCATGGTATTCCAGACACTGCCTGGTTTGAGCACAGTTAACCCCATTTGTAACTGACAAGTTTGCGCCACGCCGCGGATCATCAGCTGATAAATATCACGATGATTACTGGTTTCAAGCGCGCCCATATGCAGCACGTTGCATTGCGCCATGGTGATCTGGGTATTTGGATAGTGGCAATGCGCCGGCGTTGAATTTAAATAAAATTTGGCCGGATTAGCTGGATCGTCGCTGTGAAAACTAACATCACGCGCGCCCATCCCGACATATAAAGCTTCTTTGTTATCCAGCACGTAACTCACGCCATCTACCGATACCGTGCCTTTACCACCGATATTGATCGCGCCTAACTCGCGCCGCTCTAAAAAGTAGTCGGCTTTTAATGCATCAACCGAAACCAACTGCACCGGACCTTTGACCGGCACGGCACTGCCGACAATCATCCGCTCATAGTGGGTATAATTGACAACCAGCAGATCCGGCTGCATTAAGTTATCCAGCAAAAAATGCTGGCGCAGCTCTTCGGTATCGTAATGTCGTACGTCATCTGGATGCGTCGCATAACGGTTGGTAAAAATCGGTTCGGGCGTGTTCGGGCTCGTCATGAAGATCTCCTTTAATCGGCTGCACACTGTCGCCATCGCAACAGTAAAAAATCAGAAAATAGCGGCGTATGTTAAATGCACATAAAGCGCCTGTTTCGGGCTAAGGTTCCGGCTGACGTTCGGCTAAATATCGGTTAGCTAACGGCTAGCCATCAGTTAACTAGCGGCTTAACGCGCTAACCAGCCACCATCAACCGCCAGAATATGGCCATTAACATAACTGCTGGCACGACTGGCCAAAAATAACACTGCACCGGTTAAATCTTCCGGCTCGCCCCAACGTCCGGCAGGTAACCGTGCCAGAATTTGCGCATTACGTTCCGGGTTTTGCTGCAGGGCAAAAGTGTTATCCGTTTTAAAATAGCCGGGTGCAATTGCATTCACATTTAAGCCATATTGCGCCCATTCATTGGCCAGCGCTTTGGTCAAACCGGCAATCGCATGTTTGCTTGCGGTATAGGCCGGTACCGTAATGCCACCGCTGTAACTAAGCATCGAAGCAATATTAATGATTTTTCCCTGGCCGCGTTCAATCATGCCGGCGCCAACTAGCTGGCACAATAAAAAGGCCGCATCAAGGTTCACCGCCAGATTCTGCCGCCATTGCTCCATCGGAAATTCAACCGCTGGTGAGCGGAAAATAGTGCCACCACAGTTCACCAAAATATCGACTTGCCCGTGCCAAGAAATGGCTGCAGCGGCGAGTGCGCGTACGGAAGTTTCATCAGCCAAATCAGCGGCTACCGCGATCGCCTCACCCCCTTGGGCCTCAATGGCAGCCACAGTATCGGCCGCACCTGTTAGCGTAGAACTGGAACAAATGACTTTGGCGCCACTGCCCGCCAGTGCTAAAGCAATGGCTTTACCTAAACCGCGACTGGCGCCGGTGACCAAAGCGATTTGCCCGTGCAGCGTGAACAAAGTGGAAAGGTCTGTCATGGGTCGAAACTCCTTGCTGAAAATTGTGGTGCCAAGCAGCCGTTTGCACTGGCAATGCGGCCGCTGTTTTGTCATCCAATACACGAACAAAATTGATTTAATCACACCAGTCGGAATGGTCTGGATCTGCTTTGCACCACATATGAAACAAAGTCAGAGTTCACACGAATCGTCAAAAACACTTAAACTATTACATTTCAACAACTTAATTTATTTTCGTTGCTAAAAACTGCCAGGGTGACTGATTTATTTTTGTTCGGTATTTGACAGTATGAATTCGTTGGTGTTAGCTTTTTGCCATCGGTGGCACAAAATAGCAAGCATTTTTTGCCACCGGTAGACAAAAATCAACAGGGAGCTGCCAACAGGTACCTTCCAGCAAAAGAATGTCGCAGGCATGTACCTTGAGCGACACCGAATATAAACCCAAAATCATTGAAGATTCGGGTAGGCGCCGAGTGAGTGAGACTGGAACGCCAGCCCGGCGCGGAGCATAGCTATCTATGTGACTGCGTCGGACTGGCGCTCCAGCGAACAAGTGAAGGCAACAACCCCGTATCTTCACAAATGACGGGTATAGACAGGATGAGGAAGGCATTATGGCTGTTCAACGCTCAGAATTTCGCCCCAATAAACTGGTATCAGCAATGCTGCTGGCCGGTTTTACTTTTGGCTTCACGCCACAACTGCTGGCGCAACAAGCTCCGGCTGCTGACACCAAGGCCGCTGAAAAAGACATCGAAGTGATCCAGGTCACTGGTAGTTTCCGTGACAGTTTAAGTAACGCACTCAACCAGAAACGTCAGGCGGACAGTGCCGTTGATTCTATCCTGGCTGAAGACATCGCCGACTTTCCTGATTTGAACTTAGCGGAATCATTACAACGTATTCCTGGTGTGGCTATTACCCGCGCTGCAGGTGAAGGTCGCCAGATTTCAGTGCGGGGTTTAGGTCCGGATTTCACCCGCGTCCGCATCAATGGCATGGAAGCAATTTCAACCAGCGGCGGCACCGATCAGATTGGTGGCGCCAACCGCGGTCGTGGTTTTGACTTCAACACCTTTTCTTCCGACTTATTCAGCTCATTAACAGTTCGCAAAACAGCCAGTGCCGATATTGAAGAAGGATCATTGGGTGCCACTGTTGATTTACGTGCAGCACGCCCATTTGACTATGATGGTTTTACCTTCGCGGCTTCCGGTCAGCTCGGCTACAACGATTTATCAGAAAAGTCCGATCCTAAAACGTCGTTTTTGGTCAGCGACATCTTTGCTGATGGCAAGTTAGGCGCATTGTTCTCGGCGTCTTATTCTGAGCGTAGTTTAAAAGACCAAGGCGCCAGTAGCGTTCGCTGGAGCAGCGCGAACGATTTCGGGCGTTATAAAGGGAACGCCACGGCACCAGAACTGAATGACATCAACAATGCATTTCGTCCACGCTTACCCCGCTACGATTCGTACACCCACACTATGGAACGACTGGGTTTAAGTGCGGCGTTTCAATACAAACCAAATGACGATACAAAATTTGATTTAGATGTTTTGTATGCCAATACCGACGCCACGCGAAACGAAGTCTTTTTGCAAGGGATCCTCAATTCTGGTGGCAATAGACCAACCACAGCAAACAATGGCAGTGGCATCAGCGGTGGGATGAATGTTGTTGATTATTTTATCGATAATACCAACACCATGACCTATGGCAGCTTTGAAAATGCCACCATTCGTGCTGAAAACCGTTATGACGAGTTAGGCACAGACTTCACGCAAGTCACCTTACACGGCAGCCACCATCTGAATGATGATTGGACTGTGGATGGAATGATTGGCACTACGACGTCAAAGTTTGACAACCCGGTGCAAACCACCCTGGTGATGGAAAAAACCGGTGCCACTTTTAGTTATGATTACCGCGACGGTGCTCGCGACAACCCGATTTTGACCTTCGGTGATAGCATTTTTGATCCAAACGGTTGGGCATCGAACAGTGTTCGGTTGCGGCCACTGGGTGCAG
>JAHJNE010000197.1 GCA_018820995.1 Gammaproteobacteria bacterium
CCTTCAGCACCACAAAAACGGGCTTGCGCGAAAGGTAAATCAGCAGAGATATTCAGTACTGCAGTGTTATTGAGACTGCTCAGCACTTGGTTAAATTTACGCACTGACGTGGCACAAGTTGGGGTATCTACGCTTGGGAAAATGTTCAGAACCAGTCGTTTACCAGCAAAGTCTGCCAGTTTCACATCCGCGAGGCCAGCACCGGTCAAAGTAAAATCAGGCGCTTGAGTGCCTACTGCCGGTAAATCAGCCAGGGTGGTAATTGGGTTGCCTTTTAAAGTAACAGTTGCCATCTTTTGCTCTCCTTGGTGTCAACCTGTGGCTGACGGTTAATAATCTGACGAATTCGGATTGATAGCTGCAGTAATGACGACGCGATCGTCAATATTCAACCCGTTGACGCTAATAATTATTGCCAAAACCTTTTTTCGGACGACTTGGTTTCTCTTGCCGGGTGACGGTAATTTTATATGTACTTACTGTCAGCGGCAGCGTCACTTGCTGTGGCGCAACCTCCTGATCTTGCCAGGGATGCCATAATTTTAACTGATAGCTGCCATTTGGCGCTTCAGGGACCATCGCAATACCTTGCTCGTTGCTGACGGCTAAAAAAGGACTTTCGCCAACGTAAATATAAGCCTGCATATAATCGTGAATGTTACAGCCAAGCGCAATAATTCCCGGGGTGTCAAATAACACCGGAGCTTCCGGTTTGTTGGCATAGAGTTTTAATTCAAAAACTTTCGCCGGTGAAAAAGAATAAACATGATGGCGAGTTTTATCCTGATTCGGAAAATCGACTGCGGTGCCCGCCTGCACTGCAGAGACAAAAGGCCGAAACGTCAGATCTTGTTGCGCTACTTCGGCTTTAGAACTGCGATAGGCTTTATTGGCCGGATCAACTAATTCCACCACCGCATCGGCCAGTGGAACGCCTTGCTGATCAGTGATCAGAATTTGCAGCGGCGCAGCCTGTAGCAACGCGGAAGTCAGCAGCAGACTACAACTCAATACTTTCAATAACATAGCTAAATATCCATTCATTCAATGCAGTTCTGATGTTCGAGTATAACAGCCTGCGGCTGCCTGCATACCCACGACTGTTGTTTTGAAGCTGTCACCAGAACTGCTATGCTTGCCAGCATCATTCGTTCAACGTGTTGTTTCATGAACAATCTCAAGCCATTGAATTATTTAGCGCAGAAATTACTGTGCTGGTCCGCCCTTTCGGTGGGTCTCTCTCCTATCGCCGGTGTTGCAGCAGAGCTGGCACCACAGCTTACGGTCAAAGGTAAAGGTGAGTTCAGTTTACTTCAGGTAAAACAACAACCAGATGGTTTGAGCCCATGGTGGCAAGGTGGAACCGGGCAACTGGCGTACGACAAAAGTGGCATTCAGGTCGGGCCGCAACTACTGGCGGTGCAGCTGGACACTGACAGCGACTGGTCGGCGACAATGCATGCACAGTGGCATTCAATCCCAACCAGCGATCTTGGGATCACCGAAGCATGGCTGAGCTATCAGCCTTTACCGCTGGCCGGTTACCGGCTGCGCGCCAGAGCCGGTTATTTCTACCCGGCGATGTCTTTGGAGAATACCGATACGGCCTGGTCGTCGCCTTATAGCAGCAATTTTTCAGTGATTAACAGCTGGCTGGCAGAAGAGCTCCGCGCCCGGGCCATCGAGTTTAGCCTCAGCCGGCCCGGCCGTTTTTTTAAATCGGATGCCAGTTGGTTATGGGTAGGCGGTTTATTTCAGGGCAACGACCCGCTTGGCTCCATCATCAGCTGGCGCGGTTTTGCCAGCCATTCGTTTCAAACTAATATTGGCGAACAAGTACCGTTTTCCAATTATCCAAGCATCCGCAATGGTTTACTGGCACCACAACCGGCTTGGGTGCAACCCACTCGCGAACTGGATCATCGCACCGGCTACTACGTCGGCCTGCATTGGCAATATAAAGCCGATACCGAACTTCGTATTTATCATTACGATAATAATGGCGACCCACTGGTGTTTCGTCATGGCCAATATGCCTGGGACACTAAATTTCAAAGTATCGCCTTGCAACATCAACTGACTGAGAGTTGGCGATTCATCAGCCAGTATTTAACCGGCAGTACCGAAATGGGCCCAAAAGCGGTCGTTCTGGATTACCAAAGTTGGTACAGCCTGTTGCATTATGACGGAGGAAACTACTGGCTAAATCTACGTTTTGATCACTGGCAACAACAAGATCTGGATCTGACACCCAATGATGACAATAACGGTCGTGGCCACGGCTGGAATATCAACTTGCAGCTGCCGATGACTGAATCGCTTATGCTGGCACTAGAATGGAGCCGTCTGAATAGTCATCAGGCGAACCGGGCGCAATGGCTTCACTGGCCGGTACAACAACATTTTCAGCAGCTCCAACTAGGGTTGACCTGGCGCTTTGACTAACGGTCTTTCAGCTATTTCCGGGCTAAATCCAGATTTAACACCAGATTTAGCTCAGATTTTCTGCAATAGGCTTTATCAGTTATTCACTGCTTTTGGTTGCAAAGTGTTTTTAAAGCAAGGCGGTTTTAAGAGAGCGCTAACCACACGCCGACCCCTAGCATCAAACTTCCCGCAATACGGTTTAACAGCCGCACATTGTGCTCTTGTGCAAAAATCAAACGCATCGCTTTGCCGCCACTGGCGTACAGCAGCAAACAGCCAAATTCTAACAATAAAATGATGGCCAACAGCGCCGCCAGTTGCGGCCAGAATGGCAGCTTGGCGTCAATAAAAGGCGGCAACAGCGCCATATGAAAAGCCCAACCTTTTGGGTTCGATACCGC
>JAHJNE010000198.1 GCA_018820995.1 Gammaproteobacteria bacterium
TACCTGACTTATAAATTTCTCTACATGTCACTCATACTCAGTTAATTCGTTTTGCGAATCTTCTTTCACGAGTGCCCACACAGATGATTGATTGCTAATTGTTAAAGAGCTTGGCGTTTTACTTAACGCCGAAAGTCGTTGCTATTCAACCACTTTCAGAATCTTTCGCGTTTGACTTTTTCGTTTTCGAATCCGTCGTCGCTGTCGATGAGGCGCATTATAGAGAGATCCAAACAGGTCGCAAGATCTTTTTTACAGAATGATGACTGACCGCCTATATTTTCACCAAATCGATGTTTTATGCCGTTTTAACATACAAAATATGGTTAAAAATTGGATCTTTACCCGGATCCCTTAGATCCTAAGATCTAGATAAGGCTTTCGAATAAAAATACACATCCACTGTTCATTGTTATTTGGACAAAATGAGTGGCTAGGTATCAGTTAGTTAAGGACTATGTTGGCCAAGTTCTATTACTGATCTGAATAATGACATTCGAATAGGCATCCTGGCCATGTGGCGAACTGATGAAACACTTTAACTAACTAGCAAAATGTACCTCAAATTGACTTGATGACGTCTTCGCCTCGGCTACACACCTACTCTTAAGTAACTAGAGCAAAATCTTGCTTATCACATGAGCAATGCTAATAAGGTAGTTTGCGCTGCAAGCTACAGTCATATGGGAACGATACTTAAATACAAATTTAGTTTTTTCGATAGGCAAAGAGAAATTCAATTAGGTATGGACTTTGGTCTCGAAAACACACTGGCAATAATAATTGGCTGAAATACAGAAGTTTTGTAAAACTGCGTATCAGACGATTAAATAAACATCGGCTTATGAAGTAGATAAGCAATCTAACGACGGCAATCAAAGGATATTGAGAGCGCGCTAAACACTCGCAACGGTATTTGCGTAGTCAATATTCTAAACCGTTGTGGAATCCAGACTTGATTACCAACAAGCTTTTAAATTGAAAGCGTTCCCAAATTTACGATAGTCTGTCAATAGCTCTCTTCATATAGGGTACCTAGGGGAATATTGATTCAATCATCTGCCATAGCCTTTTCAGGCTCCATTAAAAGTAACGATGATAGTAAATTCTTTACGAGTGTTTCACCTTCATACCAACACCAACTCTTACTACAATCTAGTTTAAACAAACTTGTTGTTCCACAAGTGTCTACAACAAATCGCTCATTGTGTTAATGACAAATAGTAGAAACTTTCAGAAACGACGCTTGCAATAGTCACCAACTACTTGATCAATCCTGAATAGTTATATCCTTTATACATTCAGCGATAGTCAGCTAATCAATCAGGTTATGTAGGGCAACGCCCTATAGAATAGGATAAAACTGGTCTGATAAATTTTTAACACACGATAAAAAATATAGAGAGGTAACCACTGCTCGCTAACCATACGAAATCATCATTCCAATGCCGCAATAAAGTAAGCTAGGGTTATAAAGGGGCATGTTACTTATCTAAATATGTAAAATTGTCAGAGCAACTTTATTATCGTTACTGCGCCGTTGACGTTTCGTTTGTGATTTTCAACTAGCCCTAATAGAAGAAGCGACTGCGTTATCTAGCCTCACCAAAGAAAAATACGGTACTACTTAGCTCAGCCGAAAAGTCGACAAAAAACTCCAAAATATATCTTGAAGCTAGCACTCTGCTGCTCTAACAAATCTCAAAGGAGACGAATAATTTAAGTCATACCTTTATAACCCAACACGTTTAAAAGATATCGACATGTAAGCTGAATACTGATGTTTTGAAGATAAAGCGCTACAAACGTAAATCCTAAACTAACCTAAGTTCAAAATTTTGACAAAAAAAAGCCGGCATATGCCGGCTTTCTAATTTCGAGTTGCTTACTCAGCAGCAGTTTCTTCAACTGGCAGAGTACCCACTTCTGGGCGGTCAACTAACTCGATGTATGCCATTGGCGCGTTGTCACCGGCACGGAAGCCACACTTCAGAATACGAGTGTAACCGCCTGGACGCACGTTATAACGCGGACCCAGCACGTTGAACAATAAACCAACA
>JAHJNE010000199.1 GCA_018820995.1 Gammaproteobacteria bacterium
CTCAACCTGAGCCAACTGCACATCTTTGGGAATATCAACCAGCACCGGGCCTGGCCGACCGCTTTGCGCTAAGCGAAATGCTTCGCGTAACGTCTCGGCTAAGTCGTTGACATTTTTCACTAAAAAGCTGTGTTTGGTCACAGTTAACGACAGACCCAATACGTCCACTTCCTGAAATGCATCAGTGCCAGCGACGGCTTGTGACACTTGGCCAGTGATCGCGACCACCGGCACTGAGTCCAGTAACGCATCGGCCAAAGAGGTGATTAAATTGGTCGCGCCAGGACCAGAAGTCGCCATACAGACGCCGGCTTTGCCGGAAGCGCGGGCGAAGCCAATGGCAGAAAAAGCACCGCCTTGCTCATGGCGGCAGAGGTAATGTTTGACCGGGCTTTGGTAGAGCGCGTCATAAATCGGCATGATGGCGCCGCCTGGATAGCCAAAAATGCTCTCCACACCGTGCTCTGTCAGCAACTTGATTACTAATTCCGCGCCCGTCATACCTTTTTCCTTCCTTCCCGACTTACAGTTCAACCTGTTTTTTTGTTTCATTCACGGTGTGAGATGAATTTTCACAGGCCCTAAAACGACAAAACCCCCGGACCTTTCGGTGCGGGGGTTTTGCTGGTATCTGGTTTTTTCGTCTATCTAAAACCCAAATGGCAGCCCCCGCGGCGACTAATAATCACCACGACGAGGACCACAATAATGTTTAGGTTGGTTGATAAACGCATTTTAGTATCAATAACTCTATTGGTTATATGTAAAAACAGGTGCCCAGCTGAGCTGGTGCGAATGACTATTAGAAATAGCCGTCTGAAAGGCCTAAGTCAATTGTTTTTTTCATTTTCACTAAAATTAGCCATACAAACGGCTGTTGCTGGTTAAATAAACAGGATTTTGGTCATTATTGGCAGCGGATTCAGTGGCAGTTCGATGCTGGCAAGGCTGCGCGCAATTGAGTAGACTCAAACGATATTCACCTGCTGACTTCGCTACCGGAGCCATATTCAAGCGATGGACCAACTCGAGCTGTTTGACTTACCCAACCCCTGCATTGGGGTTTGCCAAAGTAATAACCGTGGTTATTGCATTGGCTGTCTGCGCTCGCGGGAAGAACGTTTTAACTGGCCACAAAAACCAGTAGCAGAGCGAGCGAAAATTCTGAAACTGCTGGAAAACCGTCGCATTCGCCGCGATGCCGCACGTTTGGCTGGTAAACCTGACGCGGGTTTAGAAGCCGACCACACGCCTTTTACACCGGACTTATTCTGTTAAATATGCGCTTCTTTTTCGCCCTAAATTGTTAACCTTGTAAATTAACGGTTGAAAAATAACTGTTAAATATCTATGATGGGAACTTGTTTTTCATTCACATACAAGGACTTGTAATGCGGACGCTTATTCCAGCGCTACTGAGCATCAGCCTAGGTTGCGGTTGCTCAATGTTTTTTTCACCTGTAGCTTTTGCCTCAGACTTCAACGAAGAATCCCTCACTCTTGATAACATTTTGCTCAAACGGTCTTATACCAATAGCGCCAGAGTCGGGGACGCTTTATACCTGTGGGACAACGTCGAGCGGGCTCGTTATGTCGACCGTTATTTCCTTTCACCCCAGGGTGAGTTGCAATTTAAACAACGGCTAAGCCTGCCTGGCATGCCATTGGTATACAGCTCAACTGCAGACGCTGATGTAAGACCACAATTTGAATTAACAGTTGTGGGCAACAAAGCGATGTCACACTCGACCAACCGGCTCAATCTGCTGGATGCTGAAGGTCACTTACTGCCAGATCCACTGGGTGATAACGCCGAATATCGCGCTTTGTTTGGTTATAGTGCCAATAGTCAAAACAAAGCACAGTTTGTCGGCATGGCCAATGACAGTGTGTTGGCATGGCATGCTGATTCGAAAACCCTTAGCCGCTGGCGACTGAACGCCGACAACAAACTAGAGCTTTTAGTTAAAAAAACGCTAGATTTAGCGGCATTCCCCCAACTTGTGAGTAACGGTTCACATCATTTTTTAATCGAGCAGTCTGCCGATGGCAAAACCAGGGCCCATAGATTTAATCTGTTTAATCTTGAATTAGGTAAAAGCTGGGAAGTACCGGCTGATGTCAAAACATGGTGGGCTGCAGGCCTCAGTCTGCTTACTTATGTAGATTCGCTAGATACCCCATCAGCCAATATCCGTCGGTTAAAACTTGGTGCTACCGCCATAATTGAGACTATACCTGACGCCGACTTTAGTGCTGCACTTGGGCGCAATGGGCAGCAACTGTACTACCGAAATCAGTCAGGCCAAATGTGCCAACTGAACCTTGTCAACGGACCATCCCCTTCGTGCATGGCTAGTCCGACCGAGATCATCGACCTCACTTCAGTACAATCGATTGGCCAACAACTGCTATTGTTGGGCAAAAATGCTGTTTTTCTGCAGCGGACCAGTGGCGTGCTGCAACAGTTACAACCAAGCGTTAGTAGCCGTTCCGCCAGTTTCCGGCCAGGTATTGCAGTGGTTCCTCAAGGGGTTGTGACCATAAACAATTGGCAACTGATTGATGAACTGCAAAAGGTATCAACTTTAGTGCCACAACAAGGCACGGCAACCACTTGCAATACTCCAACCCTAAATTCTAGTGTGAGTCATCATGGTGACACCCACAGTGTGGTGGCACATCACCAGAACTGTACTGCTATTCATCAGATTAACAGCAGCGATACCAGTACTGATGTGATATTGAATACTCACAGTTTCAACCACCCACAAATGCAGCTTTTGGCATACAACGGCAACGAAAGTATGTTGATTGATGCCCAGTCTGTGGTGCATGTAAAGCGCAATGACGAAGCCACTATCAAACCACTGACGACCACCGCTTTTAAGGCCAGCGCAGCGCAAGCTTCAGCTACTGGTTGGTACTTTACGAATCAAGCCACTGAAGGTCGTACTGATTTACATTATTTAGCGGTTGGCCAAGTGAATCAGGAACCGTTGAAAATTGCGCAACAGGCAACCCCACACTTTGCTGCATCAGATAGTCATTTGTATTGGCTGGACAGCAATGCCAATAGTCAAATGCAAATAGCCTCCTGGCGCAATAACAGCGGTAACTTCCAGCACCAGGCAGATGTGGTACTACCCGAACAATATCAGCCAAAAACGGACAGTCCGGTTCAAATGGAAGTGCGTAACGGATTTTTACTATTGTGGCTTGATACAAATACCAACCCCGATCACCGCTCACTACTATTATTTGACGTGAAAAGTCCCGATCAACCGGTATTTATTGGCGCCTGGACTAACCCACTCGACAACAAAGAGAACAACACTCAATCATCGCGCATATCAGTTGATGTGCAAGGGCAAAATATCATACTGCAACCATTCGCTACCGCTGAAGTTTTGCAAATTGGAATTCCTGCCCAAGTTGATTTGACGCCACGTATTATTGAACAACTTTTTGTTGTGAAAGAAGACAGTCATGAGACGCTGACACTGACCTTGCAAAATGCTGATGAGATGCAATTAAGTATTTTGACGCCACCAACAAAAGGCAGCGCGAGCCTGACTGGCAATCACCTCAAATATCAGCCAGAGGCAAACTTTCATGGCAGCGACAGCCTAGTACTGATGTTAAGTCAGGGTGATGCGAGTTATGAATTTCCAATCAAGCTGGATGTTACCGAGGTCAATGACAAACCAGTGATTGCGCCTATTACTGAATTGACGGTAGAAAATGGCAAAACCATCAGCGGTAAAGCTGTGGCCACAGACATCGATAGTGACAAGCTTGTTTACCGCATCAGCGAAACTGGTTCTGGGGTTGTCAGTATTGCTGAAGACGGCCAATTTACCTATCAGGCCAAAGTCCCGGGTGCAGATACTTTTGTGATTGAAGTTCAAGACAATCAAGGAGCAAAAGCCAGCGTCAGAGTATCGGTAACAGTAGCACCCATTACGCCTGATACGCCCTCGACGCCATCCACTTCATCGACGGTGAAAAATAGCAAAAAGTCCGGCGGCAGTCTGGCCTGGGGGTTTTCCGCCTTAGTGTTAGTCTGGCGACTTCGCAAAAAAACCAGATAGTGCTGTGTTTATCAATGCAGTTTATCTGTGATCGAACATTTAGTTCATGCTCAACAAACAACGCCTACATTCGGTAGGCGTTGTTTTTTTAAGGCTACTATTGCAGCTTCATGTTTGGGATATGTCACACTTTAAGGCGTTGATGCATCATTTGCTTAAATTCGACAAAATGCATAGAGTTAAAACAGGTTTTCCACTGTGGATTCGGTCTTGTTAAGTGAATCGTACCAGGCCAGAACTTCTGAGCTGCAACTGCAATTACTTCAGATCAAACACCGCTTTGCCGATGCTATCTGGCGCAGTTTTATTTTTATCGTCCTGATTGGCGTCCCATTATCGCTTTCCCGCTCATTGAGCACCGGCTGGCTGCCTATTTATTGGCTGCATTTGGGCTATGGTGCGTTTTTGATTGCGATTGCCTTGCGTTGCCGTTCGATCACTTTGCCTGTCAAATCAGCATTGCTGATGTTCACTTTCTGGCTGATTGGGTTGCCGGGCATCTGCACATTTGGCATGGCGTCCCCGGGTATTTGGTGGTTGGTGGTCAGTTGCTTGGTGGCGCTAGTGCTGTATTCAGGCCGGGTTGCTGTCATCTTTGCGGCGCTAACCTTCTTAGCGTTAAGCCTGACCGCCGTCGCATTTGCCTATGGTTGGCTAAAACTGCAGGTGGATGCCAATGTTTATCTGGTGCAACCGTCGTCATGGGCCACTTATTTGATTGTCAATTCAATGATGTTTTTTGTGGTGATGAAAGCGATGTTGTCCTACAACGAAGCCAGCAAAGTGACCGCCAAACATCAATTCCGGCAATGGATTGACGATTTGCCGCTCGGCGTATTGGTCCGGGATAAATCTGGTCAGCCCTATTATCAAAATCATACCGCCACATCGATGTTGGGTTCCATGCTACAGCCAGCAGCAACGGACCATCCTCAATTGGTGATCAGCGGCACCCAACAGCCTTATCCACTGGAAAAAATGCCAGGCATGCGCGCACTTCGCGGCGAAACCTGCATCGTTGACGATATGGAAATTATCAACAATGGTCAACGCCGGCAATTACAAGCCTGGGGCCGGCCCGGTTTTAATGCCGCTGGTGAACTAGCGTTTGGTATCGCCTCTTTTCAAGATATTACTGAACGCAAACGACTAGATCAGCTGAAGAACCAATTTGTCTCCACCGTCAGTCATGAACTGCGCACACCATTAACCGCAATTCGTGGGTCTTTGGGTTTAATACTGGGCAATGCGTTGGGAGAGCCGCCACCACAGATGCTCGCCATGCTGCAAACAGCCAATCAAAATTCACAGCGACTATTAAATATTGTCAACGACATCCTGGATTTACAAAAAATTGAAGCTAATCAGATGGATTATCAGTTTCAACATACTGACTTGTCGCAGCTGCTACAAAAAGCAGTGCAGGAACTGACCAGTTATGCCAATGAGCATCAGGTGAGTTTTCGGGTCACCGTCACCGCAAAGGATCCGACCTTAACCGCAGATCCCGACCGCTTGATGCAAGTGCTGGCGAATTTACTATCCAATGCCGCCAAGTTCTCACCTGCCGGAAGCAGCATTTTATTGCATCTGGATCAGGTTAAAGATGATCAGCTGCGCCTGACCGTCACCGATCAGGGCGCTGGCATCCCAGACGCTTTTAAGCAGCGCATTTTCCAGCCGTTTAGCCAGTTTGACGCTGCTGATAATCGTAGCCGTGGTGGCACTGGTCTGGGGCTGACCATCACCAAAGCCATTGTCGAAAAACATCGCGGGCAGATTAGATACGTTAATGCCACTGAACAAGGCAGCAGTTTTATTGTTGATTTACCCAAGCAGCAGCAAAAAATGTCGCCGCCGGCAGCGTCTTAAACGCTGGCATGGCGGCGAAGAGGAACAAGCAATTAGTGGCTGAATATC
>JAHJNE010000200.1 GCA_018820995.1 Gammaproteobacteria bacterium
ATTCCGGGATTTTGCGGACTGGGCTGCAACGCAGCATCAACTAACACTGCCTGAAGGCGATGATGGGGGATGTTTCCTGGAACAAGCCACGCCGTTATTACTGCGCCAGCGCCGGATTGAGCTGGTGCAGCATCTGTTTCGCCGGCCATTGGAGTTATGGCTGGTGCTGGACCGGGCTATGTATCTAGCTGAGCATGGGTATCAGGTTAAGTTGCAGCAGCTGTGTGAAACGGCGTTAACCCCGCGTAATTTGCTGATTAGTGCCAGCAGGTGACTGCAGTAGCAGCGGAATTTGCAGTCGCGGCTTGATTCTTCGCAAAGCCTGCGTTACATCGACGATGAACAATCCAGTTCTGTGCGGATTGGGTTGTCGGCAGCGCCAAGGTAGGCGGCGATTTGTTGATCTTTTTGTACCCAGCGTGCATTGAGCCATTGCTGAAATTTTAATCTAAAAACGTCGTCATTAAAATAATCGCCAATAATGCTGTCATCGACCGGCAGTAACTCCACCTGGATCACCACACGTTTGAGGCGCCCAAGCAGCATATCAACCAATACATGATTTGGGTTGTCCGGATAAATCAGCGTCACATCTAACACGGCGTCAAACTGGCTGCCCATACTGGCGAGTGTGAATGCAATACCACCTGCTTTGGCGGGTAACAGGTATTGAAAAGGACTATTTTTTTGGCGTTTTTTCGCTTTGGTAAAACGACTGCCTTCGACAAAATTAATAATGGTGGTTGGTTGATGGCGAAATTTCTCGCAGGACTTTTTAGTCGTTTCGATATCTTTGCCTTGCAAGGCCGGGTTTTTAGCAACCTGCGCCTGACTGTAACGTTTCATAAAAGGCATATCCAGCGCCCAGGATGCCGATCCAATAAAAGGCACCCATTTCAGTTCTTCTTTGAGGAAAAACTTTGGTTCAGGGATCCGTGAGAGCGCAAATTGGCTGAGCACTGGAATATCCAGCCAGCTTTTATGATTGGAGATCAATAAATACCAACGATCACTTTGCAAGTCGGTCAGCCCTGACAATTGCCATTCAATCGGGTTAAATAAATCCATCAATTGGCGGTTGTGGAGCGACCAGTGACGATAGGCCCAATGCGCCAGCACCGAGCAACCACGTTGGCAAATAGCAAAAGGTAGCAGTAACTTAAGTAATCCGGTAATGGTGACAAGTCCACCCCAAAGACTCAGATTCAGCGTGAAAAGTGCCAACGCCAGTGGTGCTAACATGGTTTTGTAGCATGAGGTAATGAAGTTTTTGATTGATAAAACCGGCATTAGTGGATATCCCTTTTTACCACAGGCAATTCATTGGCATTGGTATTTGCGCCCATATGAACGCCTTCATTCTGCGCAACAGAGGCTTGTGCCAACCAAGCCAGTTGTTGGTCTTTGTCCAGCCACAACTGGTTTACCCATATCTGAAAGCGGGCACGGAAAGTAGCGTCGTCGTAGTCACCAATCAGCTGCGGGTCAATCGGGAGCACCCGCACCCGAACTTTGATGTCATGTACTTTACCAGAGATATAGTCCCAGAAGCTCGGGGCGCCTTGTGGATAATAAATCGTCACATCAAGCAGTTTATCCAGACGTTGGCCCATGGCGTTCAGCACAAAAGAAATGCCGCCGGCTTTAGGTTTTAACAGATACTGAAACGGCGATTGTTGTTGTTGCTGTTTTTCCGGGGTAAATCGGGTGCCTTCGAGGAAGTTCATCACGGATACCGGCTTAAACTGGAATTTTTCACAGGCTTTACGCGTAGTGATAATGTCCCGGCCCTTGAGGTGTGGATGCTTTTTTAAAAAGGCCGCGCTGTAACGTTTCATAAATGGGAAATCGAGAGCCCACCAGCACAAGCCAATCACCGGCACATAAATCAGTTCTTTTTTCAGGAAAAACTTCAGGAAGGGTACCTGTCGGTGCATGACTTTTTGTAACGCCAGAATATCGACCCAGGATTGATGATTGGCAACCACCAGATACCAGTCCTTAACCGATAGCTGTTCCAAGCCTTTGACATCCCAGTGAATTTTGCTGAATAAGCGACTAGTTAAATTGTTCAGGGCAATCCACGCTGTTGCGCAGTGGTCAAGTAGGTAAGTCATGCCAACCCGCCATTGCCGGATTGGGGCTAGTTTTAAAATAGCTAACAGTAAAATGGGCACCGCCCAAAATAAAGTATTGAGCAAATACAACACAAAAGAAATCGAGCCAATCAGTGGTTTAGGAAGAAAATTCAACATTGGACTGTGGGCTCCTTGTGACTAGTTGAGGCTGCTCATGATGATGTGACAGATACAAAAAGAGCAGGCGGACCTGCTCTTTTATCTGGGGTCAAAGCGATATCTTACTGCTCTGACCTGTGCAGTCTACCTTAATCTTCAAAGTAGGTGTAACCATATACACCTGCTTTTAGCTCGTCCAGCATTGATGCTTGCTGTTCAGCGCTGAACTTAGAGGTCGCCAGTTGATTCTGATACGACTGTAACAGCTTTTCTGCATCAAACTGTACGTAACGCAATACATCGGCGACGGTGTCGCCTTTGATGGCGTTGGTCAGTTTGTAGCTGCCGTCGCTGTTCAGTTCAACGTGGACCGAATCGGTATCACCAAACAGGTTATGCAAGTCGCCCAGAATTTCCTGATAAGCGCCGACCATAAACATACCCAGTAAATACTGCTCATCTTCTTTGTAAATCGGCAGCGGCAGACTGGATTCAATGCCATTACCGTCGGCGTAGCTTTTCAGTGCGCCATCTGAATCGCAAGTGATGTCCTGAATGATAGCGCGATGTTCCAGCGATTCATTCATCCGCTCCAGTGGCATCACCGGGAACAGTTGATCGATACCCCAGGCATCTGGCATCGACTGGAATAATGAGAAGTTAACAAACAACTTGTCCGCCAGTTTTTCGTTCAGTTCATCGTGAATTTCACGGTGTGAGCGTGATGACAAATCAAGTTTGTCTTTCACTTTGTTGATGGTGGCAAAGTAAATTTGCTCCAGCAATGACCAATCTTTTAACGTCAGCAAACCATGGACATACTGCGCATGGGCATCGGTAAAATAATGCACGGCGTCGTGATAGGCTTCAACGGCAGAGCGTGAAGTGACATTCTGGTAAGAATCCCACAGCGCCCAAATCACTGCCGGAGAATCTTCACTTGGTTCTGGCAAATAACGCAGACCAGGCGCACGTTCAATATCAATCGCATCAGTGACTAAAACTGCATGGTGAGCAGTCATGGCACGGCCAGACTCAGTGATAATATTTGGATGCGGTAAGTCGTATTCGTCACAGACTTCTTTGAGGCCAAACACCACGTTTCGCGCGTATTCGTACATGGTGTAGTTCATCGAGCAAGCAGAGCGTGACTTTGAACCTTCGTAATCCACACCTAAACCACCACCGACATCAACAGTCGTGATCGGCACACCTAAAGTACGCAGTTCGGCATAATGACGGGCACATTCGCGGATGGCGTTGTGAATATCACGAATATTGGCAATTTGCGAACCGATATGGAAATGCACCAACTGCAGTAAGTCTAACTTGCCAGCTTCTTTTAAAATATCAATGGCTTGCAAAACTTGAGTTGCGGTTAATCCAAATTTGCCTTTTTCGCCGCCGGTATTTTGCCATTTACCTTTACCAACTGAATTCAGCTTGATGCGAATGCCGATAAAAGGCGCAGCTTCTAAGCTGTCGATTTCACGTAATAAGGTTTTTAATTCTGACAGTTTTTCGACCACGACAAATACGCTGTGACCCATCATCTGACCGATGGTGGCTAAACGTAAAAATTCACTGTCTTTGTAGCCGTTGCAGACGATCCGAAGTGGTGTTTCAGTGACACCCAAAATCGCCATTAACTCTGGTTTTGAACCGGCTTCTAAACCCACTTTACCGCTATGGTGGCTAATTAATTTACTAACCACTGAAAACTGCTGGTTTACCTTAATTGGGTAGACTGCGGTGTATTCGCCTTGATACTCACGTTCTTCTTTGGCTTTGGCAAAAGACTTAATGAGTGTATCAACCCGGTGCTCAAGAATATCGGTAAAACGCACCAATACCGGCAACGTTAAGCCATCTTCTTTAAAACGTGCGGTTAGTTCCGGGAAGCTGATGCCTGGTTTGCTATGATCCTGATCCGGATAAGCAACGAGATTACCTTGTTCATTGACATCAAAATAACCTTCGCTCCAAACTGCTACGTTATAGATGGATCTTGCTTTGTCGATACCCCAATCTGCCATTGTCGTGCCCTATAAAAAATTAGGCTGCCATTTTAAGTGCAATAGCAGCAAAAAAACATGAAAAGTTTGTCCCAAAGCTTAGTAGCTGGCAAAATAATTGCCCCTTGGTGCGCGGCAGGACCTGAATGATGTCTACACAAAATCTAAAACCTAATTCACAACTTAATCCACAACAATGGTTTACAGAAATATTCGCTCCCAGTGGCAGTGCTTTTTCGCTGGAAATCACCGAAAAGTTAGCGGAAACCCAATCACCATTCCAACACATTGAAATTTACCAGACCACGCAGTTTGGCAAGTTGATGGTGATTGATGACGTCATTATGCTCAGCAGTCGTGACAATTTCCTGTATCACGAGATGTTGAGCCATCCCGCGCTATTTACTCACCCAGACCCAAAACATGTGGTGATTATTGGAGGAGGCGATTGCGGAACCTTACGCGAAGTGCTGAAACATCGATCATTAGAAACCGTGACTCAAATTGATATTGATGAGCAAGTCACCCGGATGGCGGAGCAGTATTTCCCAGAACTGTGTGCCAGCAATCAAGATCCACGTGCAACTTTGCTGTTTGATGACGGCATCAAATATATGCGTGAAGCTAAACCAGCCAGTCTGGATGTGGTGATTGTCGATTCCACGGATCCAATTGGTCCGGGAGAGGGGTTGTTTAACCGGGCGTTTTATCAAAGTTGTTTTGAAGCGTTAAAACCAGGTGGAATTTTAGTACAACAAAGCGAATCACCGCTGATCCACTTGCAGTTGCTGAATGATATGCGCCAAGCAATGAAAGATGCAGGTTTTGCCGCACTTCAGACGTTAAATTTTCCACAAATGGTGTACCCAAGTGGTTGGTGGACCTGCACTATGGCGCGTAAAGGGCAGAGTTTTGACGGTTTCCGTAGTGAAGCTGCGCAAAATGCGACTTTTGATACTGATTATTACAATGCTCAAATTCATCAGGCTGCCATGGCATTGCCGAATTTTATGCTGCGGCAGTTGGTCGGCTAAGAGGGGGCTGTAACATGATGTGGTAGAGTCACTGATGTTACAGCTACATTAGCTAAATGGCTTATAACTTGCGCAATCCTCTTCTTTTCTGTACATTTAACAGCCAAGTTGAGGAATCTCTAATGAAGTATTTAACCGTATTACCTATCGCCTTGATGAGTTTGCAACTGCAGGCCAACGTCTATCAATGTGAACTTAACGGAAAAGTGACTTTCAGCCAGTTCCCCTGCGAAGAAAAATCTACACTAACTCAAGAAGTTAGTAGTGGAAATGTCATTCTCACCACCAGCAAAAAACCTGATCAACAAATGGAAACGTTGCGGAAAAAATCGCGTTATTTGGAGTATCAGTTGGCGCAGCTGGAACAACAGCAAAAGCAACAACTGCAAAAGTATGAAAACGACATTTACCAGGCAAAACATCGTGGTGAAAAGTCGAACTTTGTGACGATGATGAATCAAAAACTGCAAAAAATGCAGCGTGAGTTCCAGCTAACAAAACAACAACGTGAGAAAGAAATTGCTGGGATACAGCAACAAATCACCGGTTTACAGCGTCAATATGCAGCTCAGTAGCTGCACTCTATATGCGGGACGTTGTTAATTAGCTTAACCGTTTTGCCCAACTTAAACTCAATAGCATCAACAGCGTTCCAGCGCCAAACTGCCACCAATTGACGGAATGTTGCCATAAAGCAAAATTAACCAGTAAACCTGCAGGGATAAGCAGATTGTTCATCACGGCTAGTTGATTTGCATTGACCTGACGCGCACCGGCATTCCATAACCAATACCCCAACCCAGACGCAACCAAACCCAGCCAGAGCAAAATGAGCCAGTCATTTGCAGTTGCAGGCATTTTTTGCCAATCCGCAAAAGCCCAACACCCCAAGGCAGATACACCAGTAGCGCCTACAAAAAACCAACCAAAATTCTGACTTTGTTGCAGGCTACTGCCAAGTGCTAGTTGTCGATAAGCCACCTGACCAAAAGCAAAACATAAATTTGCCCCTTGCACTAAAGCGAGTCCAAACCAAAAGTCGGTTGTTGGCACTTTAAATCTGATGATGAGGGCACCTAATACAGCCAATAGCGCCGGACCTAGCCAATAAATGCTGATGCTGCGTCGTCGCCAAAGTCGATCAAACAGCGTGACATAAACCGGCGTCAAAATCGTAAACAGCAGCACTTCTGCCACCGTCAGATATAAAAAACTGTGGTAAAGCAGCAGATACATTAAACCCAGTTGTACCGCGCCAATGCCTGCCAACGCAAAAGCTTGTTTTATCGGTGTCCGTTTACGCAGTAACCAAGGCGCAAACAATAACAATGCCAGGACCATGCGGCAGCCGACCGCAATGTAAGGGTCAACGCGCCCCGCCAAGAATTCACCAATCAGTGAAAAGCTGAACGACCAAATCAGAGTGACCCAAAGCAATAACTGCATCAGCAATTCCTGTGTTGACGAGGCATAGAGGCCTGCGGCTAAAATCGGGCAGCATAACATTCAGACCAAGTGGAGAAAAGCGAAGGGAGATGTAAGAAGTTGGACGCATCAAGTCATGGTAAGTTGATACAGTTTTACTTCAGGTCATCCTTGAATACGAAATGTGAGCATAAAAAAAGGGCGGTTTGAACACAACCACAAACCACCCTGGGGACTAAATCGATAATAGTGCTGCTACTTATTGCGTGACGGGTTCGATGTGAATTTCAACCCGACGATTAGCGGCGCGGTTGGCTTCGTTGGTGTTCGGAACTGCCGGATAATTCGGGCCAACGCCGCGGGTTTCTAACCGGATCGGGTTGACCTGCTGGGCGATTAAATACTGTTTTACACTGTCAGCGCGGCCTTGTGATAACTGCATATTCAGCGCCATGGGGCCGGTATCATCGGTATGGCCGGTAATAACCAACATGGTTTTTTCGTATTCGCC
>JAHJNE010000018.1 GCA_018820995.1 Gammaproteobacteria bacterium
CATCTGCCCCAGGGTCAGGTGCCGCTGTTGGTCCTGAATGAAGGCGAATTTGTAAAGTTATAACAAATAGGTTCAGTACCGGTAATGCAGTAATCTGACTCATTACCGTGCGACTGCTGATATAAAGACGCTTATTATTGGCCACTTAGTTGGCAGCTTGGTTGGCCGATAATTTATTCACTAAAATGGCCACTAGCTGGCCACTGCATGGCCCATTTATAAGTACGACCATTGTCTGAGCAGATTGTGATAGTGCCCAGTCAGACTCAATACTTCAGGGCTATCGCCCAACTGCTGGCGCAATGTTTGAATGTTGCGATCCAACTCAAACAACATCGTGCGCTGTTGATCATCTTTGACCATACTTTGGGTCCAGAAGAAACTGCAAACACGTTCGCCGCGAGTGACCGGTTTCACCTGGTGCAGGCTGCTTGATGGATAGACGATTAAATCGCCAGCGGGCAGTTTTACTTCATGAGCGCCAAAAGTATCCATCACCTGTAACTCGCCGCCGTCATAGTCTTCGGGTTCGGTCAGGAATAATGTCGATGAAACATCGGTGCGCAGGCTTAAGGTACTGCCGGGCAAAATTCGAATGGCACCATCGACATGCAGGCCATAATGTTCACCACCGCTATAACTGTTAAACAGGGGCGGCACGGTGCGATAAGGCAGTGCAGCCGATAAAAATTGTGGGTGTTGATACAACTTTTGCAGAATAAATTCGCCGAGCTGTCTCGATAGCGGGCTATCAGTCGGCAACTGACGGTTTTGTTTTACCAATGCACCTTGAGGTCCGACGGTCGCCCGACCATCACTCCAGTCAGCAGTTGCCAACATCTGTCGCATTTGGGCGACTTCTGACTTATTCAGAAATTCTCGGATCTGTAACATCATGCGATTAAGGCTTCCTATCTCGCCAAAAGTAACGGGCAGATTGACTATCTGCCCAGAGTTTATGCATTAACCTTTTGATACTCAAACTCTATGTATTTAAGCGACGCGCACTCAAACAAAAGGTGGAACCTATGCTCAGCGTCCCACCACTTTGGCTAGAAGGCGACGTTCACCCCAAGTTTGGCTGAGCGTGGCGTACCTTGATGATACCTTGAACCGCCATTGTTCAAACTGGCAATGTACTCTTCATCCAGCAGGTTATAAAGGTTCAACTGGATGGTGACTTCCGGCGTGACCACATAGGATGCCATGGCATCAACCACCCAATAATCAGGAACTTGCAGTAGCGAGCTAGTCGCTGAGTTCAAGGTGGTGTTGTTAGAACGCGCCACCGAGTCCATATAACGGACACCTCCGCCAATACTCAGATTTTCCCACTTATAGTTGCTCCACAACGTAAACGTCGTTTTTGGTGTCCATTGGATCGTTGCACCTTCGGTAGCTGAGCTACTGTAGCGGGCACCTCGGGTAATTTCTGGATCTAAGATCGCCAGACCCGCACTTAGCTCAAGATGAGCAACCGGCATCCCAACCAAGCCAAACTCGATCCCTTTGACGGTCTTTTCTCCAACAGGAACATAGGTATCAACATCATCACGTACCAGTTCGTTTTTGTTGACGCTTTTAAATACTGCTGCGGTTGCAAACAGTTTTTGATTGATTAAATCCCACTTGGTACCCAATTCGAGATTAGTGCCTTTTTGTGGTTCCATCGCCGGGTTATTTTGGCTGGTTTCAGAACTGCTTAACTGAAAGTTGGTTCCACCTGGTGGTAGTTGTGAGGTGGCGTAACTTAAATAAACGGAACCGTTTTTGCTCGGTTTATAGTTGGTGCCAATTTTATAACTCAGCAGATTATCCGAAGCGCGATCATGGCTGATAATTTTCGTCCCCGCCGGAATTTGCGGTGTGCTTCTTCTTTGGAAGCTAATGCTATCGGTGATGGTATTGTAGTGCTCAGCACGCACGCCAGCACTGAGCTGCCACTGTGCATTCAGATCAACAGTATCCATGGCATAAATAGCTACCGTATCGGTTGAGCCATCTGCTTTAGCACCGTTCAATTCCAGTTGACCAAAGACATCCGCCATTGATGGCTGATAGAGGTTAGCCGACAGCTGCGTTGTGCCTGTCGGCAAGCCTTTGCTATAAGTCAGCTGGCTTTCATAGCTAAACTCAATGCCTGAAGCCACTGTGTGTTGTAAACCTGCAGCAGTAAATTTTGCCGTCAGATTGGACTGATTAATCAAAATCTGGTTTTTCTGATCTTTACCTTGGCGGATACGACTGACAGTCCAGCTCTTCGGATCATTTTTAGTCGCCGTTGGCACTTCCAGTGCATTCACGCCAGTTAATACATAATCCTGCGTCGACACCCCATAACGGGACGTATTGGTTAAAGTAATATGGTCAGTAAAATCATGCTCAATGCGTAATGTCAGCATATTGGCAAGGACATGATCATAATCTGACGCAGATCCATAAAAGTTGCTGCGGTCAACTTTTGCCAACGCTGGTCCATTGCCCTGCGGGAATGCCGAGGCATAGCTGCTGCTGAAGTATCCTTCCAGACCGACCGTCGGCAAACCACCATCCTGGATATTATCTTGTTGCACATGCAGCAGATTCAAAGCGGTGCGGGTTTGGGTATTCAGCCCAAAAGCCAATGAAGCGGCAAGGCCGGTACTGTTATTTTCTACTGTATCCCGATTTGTTACACCGCTATCCTGCCGCATTAAGTTGACCCGAATCGCTGCATTGTCAATCGCAAGACTGCTATTGATATCCGCCGTGACCCGTTTATGCGAGCCCGAGCCGACAGTCGCGCCGCCCACCATAAAGTCTTCTAGGCTCGCCGTTTTAGAACCCATATTGACATAACCAGACGAGCTACTGCGGCCGTTGTCAACGCCAGCCGGACCTTTGGCAATTTCGACTTGATCGGTGTTAAACACATCGCGGCTGATGGTGCCCAAATCGCGAATACCATCGACGTAAATACTACCCTGAGTGTCAAAGCCACGCATGAAAATCGAATCACCGGTTGCGGTATTGCCGTTTTCACCCATCAACATGGTGATCCCCGGCGTATTGCGTAAAGTGTCACTCAGGCTGACAGCAGCTTGTTGTTGAAATAACTCTTTTTTAACGACCACAATGGTTTGTGGGGTATCAACTAACGGCTGGGTTTGTTTCGGCGAACTGGCTTTTTTAGCAATAAACTCAGGCTCGATGCTGTCGGCCTTTACTTCGACTTCCGCGAGTTTGCCCGGTTTTTCCTGGGATTCATTGCTTTGTGCCGCCATCGCCATTGACGGGATCGCCATTAGTAACGCAGATGCGAGTACAGTCTTGGTCATCGGAAGTTTTTTCGTCGGATAAAATGCCATTTTTACTTTTCCCTTGAAGTAATAAGCGTCAGAACAGGACGCCGGTATGTCTGGAAGGAGACAGTGGAAATCGCGGCAGATCTTATCGATAACCATTCGCATTTGCAAATAATTTTCATTTGTATAAGGAAAAAAGAATACGACCTCTCGTTAAGTTGGCAAAATTACAATAAGCCAGGAAGCGATCTATACGCTGGGACTACAGCAGACTAGGGAGTTTGAGACGGCGTGTTTGTGGGTAAAAACTGCGTTTTTTGACGCTGAAGCTGTTGGTTAAACTTTTGAATGAGCTTCCTATTGTGAGCATTGGCCCGAAATACCAGATGCAGACTTTTATGCTCGCGCAGACTTTGGCTGAACTGCACCCTTCCTGCAGCCGAAGCTTTGACTTGTGGATCATGTTGCAGCAGATATTGCAGAACTCTTCTGTCAATAACCGCCGCATCAAGCTCTCCACGCGCAACTTGCAGGACATTATCTTTGTCAGAACGATTCACAATTGGCTGCAGCGTTTTTGCTGCGATTAACCGATCAAGTTCGCTCATGTTCAAATAATCCTGCACCACACCAAACCGGTAATTGGCGAGCGCGCTAAACCTGGTCAGCAGCAATGGCTTATTCACCAACTCAACCAAGCCAAGTTCGCTGTAACCGATGGCTCCGGATAACATGAGCTTTGGATCTTGCAGCGGATACTCCGGATAGTAGGCCAAATGACCATTAACTCCACTATTCACCTGACTAACCGCTTGATTCCATGGTAAGAAATCAACCTGTAACTGATAGCCCAAACCGGTAAACACCTGTCGCAATAAGCGGGTTATTTCACCACCTTCCGGTAAATTTGCGCCGGTATAAGGTGCCCAGTCCAGACTGGTTAAGCGAATGGTCGGCGCAACCGCTGTCGCCTCGACTGTCGCTTTTGAGGAGTCAGGTACACTATTTGGTGCTGCGATAACCTCGAAAACGCTAAGACTTAACAGCACAAAGAAAAAGCGCCATTGTCGCAGCACCTTAAGGACCCTCACTTCCTGATGTGTTGCTCCATAGTTGCCATGATTGTGGCATGAACGACCTCTCATATTTGCAACAGGCCAAAATAAGCCTGAGCATAGTGTAAGTAGTGAAGCAGATTTTCTAAGCAAAGCTTAACTGCGTAATTTCGCCAATTGATTATCAATCTCGGTGGTGATTTGTTCAATCGCCTGACTGATATTCAAATTGGTCCCCGATAACTGATTCAGATCTTTGGTCGCATCATCGATAGCCGTAATATTACGGTTTATCTCCTCACTGACCTGATTTTGCTCTTCTGCTGCTGCAGCGACCTGGAACGCATTGTCGGCGATGGTAGAAATACCTGCAGTGGCGGCAGATAGCTGGGTATAAGAACTTTCTGCTTCGACCAATGTGGCACTAACTTTATTGGTATTGGCGGTAATTTGGCTGACAGTATTCGCCACCTGTTGTTGCAGACCATGAATAAGATTTTTAATTTCATCGGTTGAACTATGGGTCCGAGCTGCTAAAGACCGCACTTCGTCGGCTACCACGGCAAAACCACGACCTTGCTCGCCCGCTCTTGCAGCTTCTATGGCTGCATTTAATGCCAGTAAATTAGTTTGCTCGGCAATGGCTTGAATAGTTTCGATAATACCGTTGATTTGCTGGCTGCTGTTGGATACGGTTTGCACCGCCTGCCGGGTCTGTTCAAATTCTCCTGCCACGGTTTTGAAGGCGCCGACTGTATCTTGAAACAGCTGATTTGCCGCAGTCAGCGCGGTTAATGAGCTTTGTGCGCCTTCGGCTGTGCGACCGGCCAGACTGGCCACTTCATGCGCGGTTGCCGTCATTTGATGCATAGCTGAAGCGACATTCTGTACTTCTGCCGCCTGTAAGTTCGTCGCCTGATTAGTCTGGCCGCTGACGCCAACCAATTGCTGGCATTGTTGCTGCAACTGACCTGAGTTTTGTTTCAGCGCCAGAATCATTTGCCGAAGCTTGGCAGTAAAGGCATTAAAACCTTCCGCCATGTCACGTAGTTCCTGATCGCGGCTACTGGCAAGTTGCCGGGTTAAATCTCCTTCAGAACCGGCCAATTCTTTCATCAACTGACTCATATCAACAATCGGCTGCGTCGCTGACTTTAGCCATACCGCGGTCAACACCACAAAACCTGCCAGTAATAATAAACCAAGTAAAATCATCCGGCCGGTGGTCGCGGCTGCATCTTCAGACAGTTGTGCCGACAATTGATTGGCCACACTGAGCGCGACGTCTTTTGGCACAGCAATCACCACCTGCCAATCCGCGGTAGCGGCTTCCACATTGAGTTTTCTGCTGATCACAAAATCTTGCTGATAACTGGATAATTGCCCCTGATGATCGGCTAAGTGCCGGCTAAAATCAGCATCCAAATCCGGTAAAGATTGACCCAATTTGTCCGGAAAGCTATTGCTGGCCAACAATAAACCAAATTTGCTCAATAGATAAATTCGCGCTTGCCCGCCGTAAAGTTGCTTGGCTTGTTTTTGCAATAACGTCTGTAATACCGGCAAGTTCATGTCGACGCCGGAAACACCTCTAAACTCATTGCCAACCAGTACCGGATACACTAATGACGTCAGCAGCACCGAATTTCCGGGCGTTATTTCCCACAAATAGGGTTCCATTAAACAAGGTTTTTTCTGATCACGGCTACATAAATACCACTCGGCTTCACGAATGCCGTGTTCATTCTTTTTATCCACATATTTCACCGCAGCATCCGGTACCTGCACAAATTTCACACCGCCGTTTTCCCGCACCCAGTAAATTTCCATGGTGCCGGTTTTGGAACTATGTGATTGTTCCAGCGAATAACTACTATCGGCATTGTCGTAACCATTAGATTCAAATTGGCCATACAACGAACTCACGCCCGAGTTGACACTTAACAATTCGCCAGCCATCTGCTGCACTTGTTCCCGACTGTATGGCGGTTGTTTACTGCCATGGGCAGTGGCGCTTAACACCGACGAAAAATACTTCGCGAGGTCAAAGTTCCGGTTAATCATCGCTTCGGTTTCTAAAGCAATGCCAGCCGCAGCATCATCTAAAGTTTGTTCCGCTTGCTGCTGCATGGATTGGCTCAGCGCATCAATGGCGGAATCATTGTTGCGGCTCATCGAATACCAGCCAACCCCCGTCATCACGCTGATACTGATGGCGACAAAAAGCGCCACACCGAAGGTTAATTTAAATCGCAAAGAACTCAATTGCATCAGATCACCTATGAAACACCGATGGATAGTCGACTTTCATCTTTGAGGCTGCGCTTGCAGCACGATATGAAAAGCGACCTGAATAACGCTAGTCTATTTTTAAAACTGAAATGTACGGGCAATCGACAACGATACTTTTGCATCCCCATAAAAGGGTAACGAATAGTCGGTATCATCAAACGCCAGCGTCCAATTAAAACCTAAAGCATTCACCAGATAGGCCACACGCCAATGGTGGTAAGTTCCATCATTATCCCGTAAAAACTTGTCGGTTTGCGTCGACGTTGAGCGATCGGCCGTTAGCAATAAACTGCCGTTTTCGTGCAGTGGAATGGTCTGAAATAACGCGACAATATAGTGACCTCCGCCAGCGCCAAAATAGTCGGATGCGTACCAGTAGCCTAGTTTTGTATTTTGATAAGACAACTTGACGTAGGCTTCAGGAAAGTTAAAGGCTTCGCTATTGGCACTGCTGTCACCATGATAGGTGTACTGCGCAACACCAACATCAATCAGCCAATCATCATTGAGTTGCTTCCAGTAACCGATAGTCGCATCAAATTCAAGATTTGTACCGGGCGAAAACTTCACATTCGACGCCCAAAGCCCAGCGTACCAGCCATCACCGCTACTCCAATCGAGACTGGGCTGTAACGCTGGATCGTGGTCGGTTAAAGTGATGCCATTAAATAAATAATTTGACGTGTAAGTAACGGTTGAGCTGACATCTGCATGGCACGCCATGGATACAATCGAACTCAGTCCAATGATGACTGAAGTGATTCGTCTTAACATTGGTTTTCTCCGGCTGGAAGTAACATCAGAAATTACGGCCGACGGTAGGTCAGCCAACCACACTGTGCCAGTCCATTGGAAACTCAGTACCAGTCAATCACAAGACAGTATGGTGATGCAGGTAGTTACAGGTATAGCAGTACACGTCTGTTATTCGCCAGTGCCAGAGTCAAATAAACCAAATATTTTAAAGCTAAACATTTGAATCAGAAACAAAACCGAAGCGACGGCATATGGATTTGTGAGGCGATTGAGCGGGACGTAAACAGCGTTTTCGGCGAGGACTTTAAAGAAAAAGGGGGCAGAATTATGCTCTGTCCCCCTATGTAAAACGGTGTTAACTACCGTGTTTATCGGTATGACGCATATGCGGGAACAAGATCACGTCACGGATACTTGGCGCATCAGCCAGCAGCATCACTAACCGGTCAATACCAATACCCTGACCGGCGGTTGGTGGTAAACCATGTTCCAGTGCGGTAACGAAATCTTCGTCGTAGTACATGGCTTCGTCATCACCGGCTTCTTTTTGCGCAACCTGTTCACGGAAACGTTCAGCTTGATCTTCAGCGTCGTTGAGTTCGCTAAAGCCATTGCCTAATTCACGGCCGCCGATGAAAAATTCAAAACGGTCCGTGATTTCCGGGTTGTGATCATTCCGACGCGCCAATGGTGAAATCTCAGCTGGGTATTCGGTGATAAAGGTTGGTTGTAACAGCTTGGTTTCGACCAACTCATCAAATACTTCCATCAGAATACGGCCATGGCCGTAGTTCGCTTTGACTTCAATGCCTAACGATTTAGCAAACTCAGCCACCGCTTCACGGGTCGTCAGCTGTTCAATTTTCACTTCCGGGTTGTAGTGCAAAATTGACTCAGTCACTGACATCCGGGCAAAAGGCTTGCCAAAATCAAAGATATGGCCCTGATATGGCACTTCGGTCGAACCCAGTACTGACTGCGCCAATCCACGGAATAACTCTTCGGTTAAATCCATCAGGTCGTTAAAATCGGCATAAGCCCAGTAGAATTCCAGCATAGTGAATTCTGGGTTATGCCGGGTAGACACGCCTTCGTTACGGAAGTTACGGTTCAGCTCGAATACTTTTTCAAAACCACCAACCACCAAACGCTTTAAATACAGCTCCGGGGCAATCCGCAGGAACATTTGCATATCCAGCGCATTGTGGTGCGTTTCAAACGGACGGGCCGAAGCGCCACCAGGAATGCTTTGTAGCATTGGGGTTTCTACTTCTAAAAAGCCTTTGCTGTTAAAAAACTGACGGATATAAGCCACAGTTTTCGAACGGATTAAGAAGGTCTTGCGTGAATCGTCATTGACGATCAAATCTAAATAACGCTGACGGTAACAAGCTTCCTGATCGGTTAAACCGTGGAATTTATCCGGTAGTGGACGCAGTGCTTTGGTCAGCAGGCGGATTTCATCCAGCCAGACCGTGAGTTCGCCAGTCTGGGTTTTAAACAGCGTGCCGCTGCCACCAACGATGTCACCTAAATCCCACTTTTTAAAACCGTCGTTATAAACGCCTTCGGCTAAGCTATCACGCGCTACATATAACTGAAGTTTGCCGCCAACGTCTTGAATAGTGGTGAAGCTGGCTTTGCCCATAATCCGGCGCAGCATCATCCGGCCAGCCACAGTGACCCGGATTTTCTGCTCTTCCAGCTCTTCTTTGCTCAGATGCTCGTACTGCGCATGGATCTGATCTGAAGTCGCGTCACGGCGAAAATCATTTGGAAATGGATTACCCAGCTCACGTAAGCCGGCCAGCTTGTGTTTACGCTCAGCAATCAGTTTATTGACGTCTTGATGTTCTTCCATCGGCGTATTTTGTTCAGACATAGTAAGTTCCTGATAGTCAGCGTTAATACCCGTCTCATTCGACATCGCAGCTCAGTGACCTGAGTTTATTGCGCCTTCGCAATGTTTCGAAGGCGCATCGTCCACAGGTCGTCAAGCAGCCACTACAATGACGTTGGGTAGCTAAGTGTTTTTTACAAACCAGCCTTGAGGCTGGCTTCGATAAATTTATCTAAATCACCGTCCAGCACCGATTGGGTGTTACGGGTTTCGACGCCAGTACGCAAGTCTTTGATGCGCGAGTCATCCAGCACATAAGAGCGGATTTGACTACCCCAGCCGATATCCGACTTGGTATCTTCCAGCGCTTGTTTTTCGGCGTTTTGTTTTTGTAATTCAAACTCGTACAGCTTGGCACGAAGTTGCTTGTAAGCGTTGTCACGGTTTTTATGCTGCGACCGGTCGTTTTGACACTGCACCACAATGTTGGTTGGTAAGTGAGTGATCCGAACCGCAGAGTCTGTTCTGTTAACGTGCTGACCACCAGCGCCTGATGCACGGTAAGTATCAATTCGTAAATCTGCCGGATTGATATCAATTTCGATATCGTCATCAACTTCCGGTGATACAAACACCGAGGCAAAGGATGTATGGCGGCGATTGCCGGAGTCAAACGGGCTTTTGCGCACTAAACGGTGTACACCGGTTTCAGTGCGTAACCAGCCATAAGCATATTCACCGGTAAATTTGATGGTACAACCTTTAATCCCGGCGACATCACCATCAGTGACTTCGTACAACTCGGGCTTAAAGCCTTTTGCGTCGCCCCACCGCAGATACATCCGCATCAGCATGCTGGCCCAGTCCTGTGCTTCAGTGCCGCCAGAGCCAGATTGAATATCAAGGTAACAATCAGCAGGGTCACTTTGACCGGAGAACATGCGGCGGAATTCTAATTTCGCCAATTGCGCTTCTAAATCAGCAAGTTCGGTTTGGGCTTCAACAAAGGTATCTTCGTCTTCGGCTTCAACAGCAAGCTCAACTAAACCTGCCACATCTTCCAGGCCTTGATCCAGTTTATCGATGGTATTGACGATTTGTTCGAGCGCTGAACGCTCCTTGCCTAAAGCCTGTGCTTTTTCCGGATTGTTCCAGACATTGGAGTCTTCAAGTTCGCGGGAAACTTCTTCTAACTTTTCTTTCTTGGCATCGTAGTCAAAGATACCCCCGAAGCACATTGGTGCGTTCAGCTAAGTCTTTGATACTGTTATAAACTGGATTGACTTCAAACATGATTTTTAAGGGCGCCTGCAAAATAAGGCGGCAATTGTAGC
>JAHJNE010000201.1 GCA_018820995.1 Gammaproteobacteria bacterium
CATTATGCAATTGCCGCTGAATTAGCTGCCGGGTATTGGCAACGTCTGGGCAAGACTGATTTTGCCAATCTGCACTGGCAACAGGCATTGCAGCATTACCAACAATGGCAAGCCCATCGCAAAGTGGCTCAGCTGCAACAATTGCAGCCACAACTTAATTACAAGCCCAAGAACCAGTTGCTGGATATGGCTTCCGTGCTTAAAGCGGCTGAAATGCTCAGTGGCCAAATTGACCTGGGTGCATTTTTACAGCAGATGATCGATCTTATCGTCGAAAATGCCGGAGCTCAGGCCGGTCGTTTGTTATTGCTTGATGAACAGCAACAGTTACAGTTAAAAGCCAGCACCCCCTTAGACAGCGCTAGCCGCGGCATGTCGAGCCAGTTATTGGCGCTGGTGAGCCGCACGCTGCAGCCTAGGCTGATCAACGACCTGCCAGGTAGTGGCAACTTGTTTCAGGACTTGCCGCAACCCTTACCGGCAGCTGTGTTATGTATCCCGGTGATCGTCAGTGGCCAGCTGTATGGGCTTTTATATCTGGAACATTTTGAATTAAGTGGTGCTTTTACCGAAGAACGGATTAATTTACTGCAGTTATTGGCCAATCAAACCGCCATTCTGTCGGAAAATACCCGCTTGTATCATCAGGTCGTCGCCGCCAATAAAAACCTGGAACAAAAAGTCTGGGAACGCACGCAGGAATTAGCCTCAGCCAAAATCAAGGCAGAATCCGCAACCGCAGCTAAATCGTCCTTCCTGGCACGCATGAGCCATGAAATCCGCACCCCAATCAATGCGGTGATTGGCTTGAGCCGTTTAGCCAACAAAACCAACTTAACCAGCGAGCAGCAGGATTATCTGAGTAAAATACAGGAATCCGGTGAAGTTTTGCTGAGTCTGGTCAACGATATTCTGGACTTTTCGAAAATTGAAGCCGGCAAGCTTGAACTGGAAATTACCCGCTTTAACCTGGATAAAGTATTGCAACGGGCGGTCAATTTAAATGCATTAAGGGCGCATGCGAAAAGTCTGGAACTGATTTGCAATGTTGATCCGGCGCTGCCAGACATGCTGTTGGGAGACCCGCTGAGGCTCCAGCAGATCCTGGTGAATTTAATTAGCAACGCGGTCAAGTTCAGCGATCGGGGTGTCGTCAGCATTTCAGTAAAAGTACTGCAGCAGCAAGACAATCAGCTCAGCCTGCAGCTGTCTGTCAGCGACAACGGCATCGGCATTACACCAGAGCAGCAACAAGGATTGTTTCAATCATTCACCCAGGCCGACGATTCGATCACCCGCAAATATGGTGGCTCTGGTCTGGGGCTGGCGATTTGCAAACAACTCTGTGAATTAATGAATGGCAAAATCTGGCTGGAAAGCCAGATTGGCCAAGGCACCACCTTTTATTGTCAGCTGCAACTGCAGTCGGCGGAAATACAACACACAACTGCAACGCTACCGCTGGATATCAGCTCCCTCAAAGCATTAGTTGTTGACGATATAGCTCTGGCCAGAACGGTGTTACTGAGCTTACTCAGCGAAATGGGTATCGCCGCCGATCAGACTGACAACGGCTATCAAGCGATTGAAATGGTACGCCAGGCCAAATCGACATCAGAACCTTATGATTTTGTGCTGATGGATTGGCGGATGCCGGGAATTGATGGCATTGAAACCTCACGCCGTATTCAGCAGCTGGATGATGCCCCCCATATATTGATGGTGTCGGCTTATGACCGGGAACAAGCCAAAGCCAGTTTGCAGGATGTCAAAATCAGTCGTTTTATTGAAAAACCAGTCAATCAATCTATCTTGCTGGATGCACTGTACAGCATGTTGGAACAAGACATGCCGCTGCATCCGGTGATGGAAGTTACTGAAGTCCCTAATTTAGCCAAGTACCGGATTCTGCTGGTCGAAGACCATGCTATCAACCGACAAGTCGCTCTTGGCATCCTCAAAGACAGTCAGGTACAGGTCGATATCGCTGAAAATGGTTTACTGGCTATTCACCGGCTGCAGCAACAACGCTATGACTTAGTCTTGATGGACATTCAGATGCCGGAAATGGACGGTTTGACCGCTTGCCAGCATATCCGGCAGCAATTGTTATTAACTGAATTGCCGGTGATTGCGATGACCGCCCATGCGATGGCCAGTGATATTGCCAAAAGCAAAGCCGCGGGCATGGATGATCACCTGACAAAACCGATTGATCCACAACAGCTTTATCGTACTTTAGCGCACTATTTACCAGCCGAGCCGCAGCAGCGTCCAATGCCACAGGTCGATCAGGCGGGTCCAACGCTGACCGAGCAACAACAGTTGCAACAATTGGCTGAATGCAGCGCCATCGATAGTGCGCGGGCGTTAAAAAATCTGGGCGGCAAGTTACAGTTGTACCTGAAACTCATTGAAGACTTTCAGCTGGAGCATCAGCATCAAGCCCCGAAATTACTGGATTTATTTCAACACCAGCAATGGCAGCCGTTGTATCTGGATATTCATTCCCTGAAGTCGACCAGCGCTTATATTGGTGCATTTGAGTTTTCACAACTTTGCCAACAGTTTGAAACTGCTTTATCGCAACAATCTGCGAGTGCTGAAGCGATGCAACAGCTATGTGAACAATTGCAACAGTTATTACAGCAGCTGAGCAACGTGCTCCCTACAGCTGCAATAAATCGTCAGTTCCAGAATTTGACCGACGCCCTGACGGCTTTACTGCCATTATTACAAGAATCTGATTTTGCGGCGGAAGATTTGTTACCAGCACTACTGGAAGTGGCAACAGATCATCCACAAGCTTCAGTCGTGCAGCAAATTGCTGTTGATATTCGACAGGTAGAGTATGAAAAAGCCACGAGTAATACGGTACAGCTGTTACAACAGTTACTGCAGTAAATATGCTAGAAAGCAAAGTTGACAAGCAGCAGTTTATTGCAAAGACTGAAACAGGCTCACTTGAGCCATTCAGTAGAAAGCCATGGTAGTGGCGGGAGTGTTATGGCGGCGTCGCAGGTAAAACAGCGGGTTTTGATCATTGATGATCAAAAGTCTAACCTGAAAATTCTCAGTGATATTTTACGGGACGAAGTTGAGCTGATCCTGGCGCAGGATGGTGAGCAGGGGATCCGTAAAGCGATTCAATATACGCCAGATTTAATTTTACTGGACGTTGTCATGCCCGGCATCGACGGTTTTGAAGTGATCAAGCAGCTCAAACATGATCCGGCGACCTATCTAACGCCGGTAATTTTTATCACGTCACTCAATGATGTGAATCATGAAGAAAAAGGCTTTTTACTCGGCGCCTGCGACTATATTAATAAACCCTTTCATGCGGCTGTGGTCATGGCCCGGGTGAAACTCCATCTGCAATTGACCAGACAACGCCGGATGTTGGAGCAATTGGCCAATATTGACCCACTCACCGCGGTCGCCAATCGGCGTAAGTATCAGGAAGTATTGGCGCAGCAATGGCGTGATGCCTATCGAAAGCGCAGCTCATTGTCACTGGTGATGGTCGATGTTGATAACTTTAAATTGTATAACGATCACTACGGCCATGCCGCGGGAGATCGGGTGTTACAACAGGTTGCGATGACCCTTGCCGCAGAATTACGCCGACCCTTTGATTTTATTGCTCGTTACGGTGGTGAAGAATTTGTTATCATTTTGCCAGATACACCTGCCGATGACAGTTTCCGGATTATTGATGGCTGTCGGCAGGCGATTATGCAACTGCAAATTCCTCATCAGGCTGCGGGTGGTTGTGTGACCATCAGCGCTGGCGGTTATAGCTGTATTCCGGAACAACCGGACGAGGCGATGTCGGCTTTAGCATTAAAACAAGCCGATGATTTACTTTACCAAGCCAAGCGACAAGGCAAAAACCGGGTGTTATGGACAGCGTCAGTCGAAATTCAGGGATAACCATGTCGGAACGTGCTCATCTGTTGTTGGTTGACGATGAAAAAACCAATCTTAAAGTACTGGCAGAGCTATTAAGGCCAGACTATCGGATCCGCTTGGCGCAAAGTGGCCAGCAAGCGCTGGAAAAATGCCTGCAACAAGCACCAGATTTGATACTGATGGATGTATTAATGCCCGGCATGGATGGTTTTGAGACTTTAAAAGCGCTCAAAGCTGAGACACTCACCGCCCAAATACCGATCATCTTTATTACCGGCTTGCAGTCTGCCGACCACGAGCAACAAGGGTTACAGTTAGGTGCTCAGGATTATATCCATAAGCCTTTTCATGCTGAAGTGGTCAAAGCCAGAGTTGCTACCCAGCTAAAACTCATCCGCCAGCGCCAGGAACTCCAACAACTTTCGGAACAACTGACCCAAGCCAATGAAGCAAAAAGTCGCTTTCTGGCAACCATCAGTCATGAAATACGCACGCCATTGGCATCGGTCATTGGTTATGCCGAAGCGATTCTGGCCGGAGAGTTTGCTGAAAACGAACAACTGCAAGCCATTCAGACGATTTGTCAAAATGGCAAACACTTGCAGGCACTGCTCAACGATTTACTCGATCTATCGAAAATAGCCGCCAATAAACTGGATATCGAATTATTACCGGTTAACTTGTGCCAGTTGGTCGATGAAATCACCACCTTACTGCAAGACAAAGCGCGGCAAAAAGGGCTGGATTTTCAATTTGATTACCAGTTACCGTTACCGGCAATGATCAAAACTGACCCGACACGGCTGAAGCAAATCCTGCTCAATCTTTGTAATAACGCGATTAAATTTACCGAACAAGGATTTGTCAAAGTACAGATTAGCCGTATCGATGACGAGTTACAGTTTGCCGTGCACGACAGTGGCATCGGTATTGCGCCGGATCAGCAGCAAAAACTGTTTCATGCTTTTGGCCAGGCCGATGTGTCGGTACAGCGGCAGTTTGGCGGCACCGGGCTCGGTTTGGTGATTGCCCGTCAACTGTGTGAAAAGCTTAATGGTAGTTTGCAATTGCAAAGCTCCACCGAGGCCGGCAGTTGTTTTGTCGCAGCCATTGCACTGGATATTCTGCCGGATAGCAGTTGGTTGCAACAAGCTTCCGATATCACAGAGCAACAAAAGCGCGCCATCCCAACCCCACTCCCCCGCCAGCAAATGCGCGGCCGGATTTTATTGGCCGAAGACCAAAATGATACCCGCCAGTTGTTGGTGCGTATGCTCCAACATGCCGGGTTGGAAGTGACGGCGGTGAACAATGGCCAGTCGCTGGTCGAAACCGCGCTGACCGGTGATTTTGATTTAATCTTGTCTGATATTCAGATGCCTAAAATGGATGGTGTTGCCGCCATTGCCTTGCTGCGCGCGGCAGGGATCGACACGCCTTGTGTCGCGTTGACAGCCAATACCATGCTGCATGAAGTGCAGACATATCTGGCTGCAGGCTTTGCGACCCATCTTGCCAAACCGGTCGATCGCCATAAATTCGCCGCGGTGCTCCATCACTTCCTCGGTGGGCAACCCTTTCGGCAACAATTGCAGTTACCAACGGCAGAACTGGAAGCCATGACCGCCCGCTTTGTTCAAACCTTACCAGGGCAAATGGCTGAGTTGCAGCAAAACTGTCTGCATGCTGACTGGTCGGCGGCCCGTTATCAGGCGCATGCGCTGAAGGGAACTGCCGCCTTGTTTGGACTGACTGATTTAAGCTTGCTGGCCAGTGAACTGGAACAACAACTGTTGCAAACGGAGCCGGTCCAAGCGGAAACAAAAAACACAGTACAGCAACTTTGCCAGCGCTTAACTGAGCAAAGTACTCACCTGATCGAACAATCCTAGCCGCTGACTCCCGTTTACGCTTTACGCATCGATCGCAACACTTTTGCCACGATATCCGCATGATCAGCGGCAATCGCTACATGTTGATGCGCAAAAGCTGCTGGCCATTGCCGCCAATTGCCACCGGCTATCGCAACCAGATTGGCAAAGTTGATTCGGTTATCCGCCGCCTGATAATTACACCACTTCGGGCAATAACGTCGTACTGCATTGCCATCAGGCTTGCGCCAACTGACCGGATCAATAGTGATGAGCTCGGCGACCGGATGACCCGCAGCAATCACTGCGGTAGCTGTGCTCGCACCATAACTATGCGCTATCAATAACGCCGGTTGGTCGCGGTGCTGATCCAGCCACCTCGCCAGTGCCCGGTATTCAGTCCAGCGAAAATAGCGCTGCTCAGGCTGAACAAAACGCTTTAACAGGCGGGTTGTTGGATCCATCGCTCCACCGACCCAGGCAATAGGACGAAGCTTTGGCGGAAACGGCGTCGTTTCTGCAATCATGGTGACCGGCTGCGTGGAAAGACGCAAAGTCATCATTCTAACGACCAGCCAAATTCAGCCAGGATCGCCAGATGCTTTTCTTTGCCGTATACCCTCTGCCAAGCTTGATGTAAACGCTGGCGACGCGCTTCAGAGAGTCCGGCGCGGCTGGCAACGATATAGACCGGAGCCCGGTGCAAGGTGAGGCTGAGTTGATAGGTTTTTGCCAGTTCCGGATACGCCCGGCTCCATTCTAAAAACTGAGTTTTATCTTCAATCATCCCGAGCACCCGGTTGCGCTGCAGCATATTCAGTTTTTGCGTCAAGCTGTTGGCGTATTGCAAAAACGGCTGATAAGCAGGGTCATTGTTGATTTTTTCAAACGCAACGCCGTAATAAGCATCACGCAGTACACCAATAGATCCAGGTAGCTGATTAATATCAGACAGTTGTTTCACTTTATTGACATAGTCCTTATGGAGGACGAGAACCGATTCTTCCAGATAATGCACACCGATAAAATCGGCATATTGATTTCGCTCTTCCGTGAACGACATCGTCAGCATCAAATCAATTTTACCCTGTTGTAACAGGGTTAATGAGCGCGACCATGGGCTGCCAATGACATCTAAAGTGCAGCCAGCTTCGTCAGTTAATAAGGTAAGTAAACGATGGTGTAATTCGTACCAGCGGGGTAATGACAGGCCTTCTTTGGCCACATTATCTTTGGATTCATTCAAGTGGGCTAATAAGTGACATTTAGACTCAACTGCACTGTTCATCGCCAGTGCCGGAAAAATCATCACACAGCAACAAAGAGCAGTCAAAAGCCCGCAAAATTGTTGCCATTTCCCAGCCAATGTCATCAGGATTCACTGCTCCCGGGAAGTTCTAAATTCGCTTTTTCCAGCAAATCTGCCGCCATTTCCGTTTTCACTGCGACTCCTAATTCTTTAAATTCCGCTGCTTGTTTGATCAGGTTACCCTTCCCACTATAAAGTTGGCCAAAGGCTTTATCGTAACTTTCACGCGCTTTGTCTAATTGTTTACCAACACCTTGCATGCTATCCAAAAAGGAGGTCAGCTTGGCGTAGAACTTCTCTGCCCGGTTTGCCAATTCGGCACTATGTTTATTCTGATCCTCAAACCGCCATAACTGCCGCACAATATTCAAACTGGTCAATAAAGTCGTCGGCGTAGCAACCAACACATTCCGTTCCAAGGCTTTTTGGTACAGCTGCGGGTCTTGCTTTAAAGCTTCCACATAAGCCGACTCTATCGGAATAAACATAAAAACCACTTCCGGAGAATTTAAGCCATTAAGTTGATAGTAGTTGCGATCCGCTAATTCAACAATCCGATCACGCACCGCCTGACAATGTTCCGCCAGCGCCATATCACGCTCGTCGTCAAATTCCGCATTGACGTAACGGGTATACGCAGCGAGCGAGGTTTTGGCATCAACCACCAGGTGTTTTTGTTGGGGTAAATAAATGATGACGTCTGGTCTGCGCCGGCCTTGTTCGGTTTGAAAACTGACTTCCCGCTGGTAATCAACCCCAGCGCGCAAGCCGGAATTATCCAACACGTTTTCCAGCATTAATTCGCCCCAGTTGCCCTGGACTTTTTTCTGGCCCTGTAAGGCATTGGTGAGCCTGGCGGCCTGATCGGTAATGGCAAAGTTCAGTTTTTGCAGGTTGACCAGCTCGGTTTTCAGCTCGGACCGTTGTTTCAACTCTTCGGTATGAATAGATTCAACTTTGTCGCGAAAGCCTTTCATATCAGCCTGTAATGGCTGGAGCAGTTGCTGCAGGCTGGCGGTGCTTTGTTGTTTGAAATCTTCACCTTTGCGCTGCAAAATCTCGTTGGCTAACAATTCAAACTCTTGTTTTAACTGTTGTTTGTTATCTTTTAATAACGCCAACTGGCTCTGATAATGGCTTTGTCTTTCTTGCAATAACACGGTCAGCCGGTCGTATTTTTCTTTCAGATGCTGGTAGTGCTGCGCTTGTTGTTTCAGCTCATCCGTCAGCGCAAACTGTTGATGCTTGTGTTCCTGGAGTTGTTGCGCAGTCGCGGCAAGTTGAGTTTCCGTTTTGATGTTTTGCAGCTGTAAATTTGCATAAAGTCGCTGGCGTTGCCATAACTGCCACAGCAAAATCAGCAGCATTATTCCAACCAGTAACCCCCAGCCTATTGTTGGGTTGTTGCTGAATACATCCATTCCAAGCTCCTGATCTAACACTGCATTTAGCAAATTATTACGCTGATACTGTATTACTATACAGCGATAATTGGAAAACACCCAGTGCCGGACATCGCAATGACTTCGCCATACCAGCTCTTGCAAAAGCAGGTTAGACCCCATATAACAAGTTGCATTATTGTTCGGAGAAACATCGTGCGGTAACCCGTTTTTTGGGTCCATCCGGCGGTTCTGCAACGCTTACCCAACATAGGATCCAGGTTATGACTCAACATTTTGACTATATCGCCATTGGTGGCGGCAGCGGTGGTATTGCCAGCGTCAACCGGGCGGCCAGCCATGGTAAAAAATGCGCCATTGTCGAGGCCAAAGTACTGGGCGGTACCTGTGTGAATGTCGGTTGTGTGCCAAAAAAAGCGATGTGGTTCGCCGGACAAGTGGCTGAAGCTTTTAAGCTGGCGCCCGATTATGGCTACGCTGTTGAGATGCCTGCGCTGGACTGGAGCAAGTTAGTCGCCAGCCGCGAAGCTTATATCAGCCGTATTCATGCTTCTTATGATCGCGTGCTGGCAAAAAACAATGTCACGGTCATTCAAGGCTTTGCCCGCTTTATTGATGCCCACACCATTGATGTTAATGGCACTTTATACAGCGCTGACCATATCAGTATCGCCACCGGTGGTCGACCAACCTGGCCTGACATTCCAGGCGCACGTTATGGCATCGACAGTGATGGCTTCTTTGCGATGGCTGAACAACCAAAGCGAGTGGCTATTGTCGGCGCTGGTTACATTGCAGTCGAACTGGCAGGTGTGCTAAATGCCCTGGGCTCAGACACGCACTTGCTGGTCAGGCACGAAAAAGCGCTGCGGCATTTTGATCCGATCCTCAGCGACACTTTGGCTGAACAAATGGCACGCGATGGCTTGACCTTGCACCCACAGACAGAAATCACCACAGTGCAACAACAAGCTGACAATAGCTTGTTATTACAATTTAATCATGGTGGTACGCTGGAAGTTGATTGCCTGATTTGGGCCATCGGCCGCACCCCAGCCACCGACAAACTGAACCTTGCCGCTGCCGGTGTTAAAACCGATGAACAAGGGTTTATTCCTACCGATAAATTTCAAAACACCAACGTGGCCGGCATTTACGCCATCGGCGACAACACCGGTCAGGTGGCATTGACCCCGGTCGCTGTGGCCGCAGGTCGGCGCTTAGCCGAGCGGTTATTTAATGGTCAAACCGAGATGCATCTCAATTATGACCTGGTGCCAACTGTGGTGTTTTCCCACCCGGCCATCGGTACCATTGGTTTGACGGAACCCGAAGCGCGAGCGCAATTTGGCGACAATCTCAAAGTCTATCAAAGTGAATTTACTGCCATGTACAGCGCCTTGACCAGCCATCGCCAGCCGACAAGGATGAAGCTGATTTGCGCCGGTAGTGACGAAAAAATTGTTGGTTTACATGTAATTGGTTATGGCGCCGACGAAATGCTGCAAGGCTTTGCCGTGGCCATTAAAATGGGCGCCACCAAAGCTGACTTTGATAACTGTGTGGCCATTCACCCGACGTCGGCCGAAGAATTCGTGACGCTTAAAAATTAGCACTGAAAAACTAACCAGCTTGATGAGTGGAACTCAGTGACAAATCAAGCTGGTTTTTTCTACCAAATGCCGATGAAGGCAAAGTTTGCAGGGCGTCGCGAAGCAAACGAGAACCTGCATCACAGATCGATACCGGTACTCTGAAAAATCCAGTGTACCTAAAGCGACATAGCATGACTCAAACTATCCGGCATTGGCACGCAGTCACTAAAAGCGCATGCCAGTAGCCGACACTCCCATCATCATTGGCCGCGTGGTTACCACAACACTAGGATACGTTTTCGCACCCGAGCGCAGTCTAATCCGTTGCTGCTTCAAAAACTATAACTCACACTGAACTTGGCGTAACGACCGGGTACGCTATAGCGCTGAATACCATCGGCACTAATATTGTTCCGGCTACTGGCCACAAAACGAATGCGCTCCCAGCGATAATATTCTTTGTCGAGTAGGTTGTAGATACCAATATTGACTAACCAGTTGTCTGCGAACTCGATATTACTGACAAGATCTACGACGGTAGCACTTTTGGGCAAATAAGTGACGAGCTGCTGCTGCGTACCGTTTGCTTGCGTTTCGAAAGCATCTTTAGTTTTTACGTCTGAGCTGTAACTTAAATTTGCAGCCACATCCCACCAGTCGGTTGCGTGGTAGCTGACACCAGCAACCAGCTTGTCAGGGCTGATGGTGATCAGCGGATCGCCATTGTCTTTTTCACCTTCATGGTGGCTGTAAGAAAACTGCGTACTCCAGCTTTGATTAAAGCGCCATGCAGCTTGTAACTCAATACCTGTGACATCGACGTCACCGATGTTTTCGTTGATTGTAAACGGATTACCCTGAGTGGTATTGCAACCAAAGCTGGAGCAGTCTTCGTACACAATACCCGGATTTTGTACTTTGGTCGCAGTGGTAATCATGTCACTGTAATTATCTTTAAACACCGCCACTTTGATTCGACTGTTATCGCTTTGCCACTGATACGCCAACTCCAGATTGGTACTGTATTCCGCCTCCAAATTTGGGTTGGATAGCGAGCTGTATAAACCCGGAACCACCACACCAGAGGCCTTTTCGGTGCGACTGGTTAAAGCCGTCTGAAAATACATTTCTTCGGTACTTGGCGCGCGAAAACCCCGTCCCAGCTGTAGCGCTACACTTTGTTGCTCTGTCAGCTGATAATTCCCCACTAGCTGGCCTGTTACTGCGCTGAAACTGCGGCCCTGCACTGTGCCTGTTACGTCAGTAAAGCCATCATTTAGCTGAGGTTTGTACGACACGTGATCGTAGCGCATGCCTGCAGTTAAACTAAAAGCACTGTCATGAAATTTGATGCTGTCGCGTAGGTACAGATGCCATAAATCTGCGTCTGTTTCAGGCACAAAATCAGGGTCTATATCCTGCTTTGCGATGTTCATCGTCTGCCCGACATAACTGGTATCAATAGCAGAGAAGTCAACCGACTTTTGCTCCAAAGCACCACCGTACACCAGCTGATGACTGCTGCCCTGAGTGTACAGTTCTTTGTCCAATGCAACCGCCCATTTCAGTAAATCCTGCTGGTAATCGCGATCCTCACTACGATAACAAGGGCCGGTGGTACATAAACGGGCTGCACTGGCTGGGGCCAACATTAAAGTAAACGCATCGTTATTGGTTTTCTGGAAGTCCACACTGGTAGAAAACGCATCAAATAATGGCTGGCCCGCCAACCAGTTGTAAGTCAATCCAATACGGCTGCGCTGCTGCTGGTCGTCACTGTTACGGGTCAGGTAACTGCGGCTTAGCCAGGATAAGTTGTTGGTATTGATATCGGCTTTAAATAACTCAGCAGTCAGGCCAATATCCTGCGACTCTGTCAGCTGGTACTTTAATTTGGTTAATACATTGTGGCTGCTATTGTCCTGCGGATCCGCAACGGGACGACCTGACCCCGTAATGGCCTGACGCTCAGCTGAGTCCCGGTAGTTTTCCATTTCGTGGCCTTTGCGCTGGGTCAGCACAGCCAACGCTTCCAGCTTGCCAGTACGGTTTGCGACAGTAACAGAGCCCTGTGTTTCATCATTGGCACCACTGAAAGCCGCTTTTAACCGGATAAAAGTGTCATTGCCTGCCGGAGCTAAATAATCCGCAGCATCTTTAGTCACAAAAAGCACAGCTCCACCTAAAGAACCACTGCCTGCAGCTATGGCATCTGCACCTTTGACGATCTCAATTTGTTTCACTGCGTCCGGATCGATCCCCCCTCGCCCGGCCGCAAAGAAGTCATAAAAAGCAAATGAAGGTGGATTTAAAGCTTCGCCAACAGACAAACCGTCGACCGTAATCGCCACCTGATTACCTTCTAAACCACGGATATTAAAGCCTGCAGAACCAAAACGGCCCTGGTCGGTTAAGCTTACACCCGGAATGTAGCGCACCATGTCTTCTAACCGCTGTACTTGCTGTTGTTCCAGCTGTTTGGCATTGATCACTGTGCTATTGGTGGTGGTGGACTTTTTGTCTTCAAGTGCAGTCGCAGTGACAGTGACGGCCTCCAGCTGCGACAGATGGTTTGTCGCATCTTCAACGACGACTACAGCCAACAGGGGGCCGGAAAACAAACTGCTGATAGCAACAGCGATGAAAGTTTTAGAACAGGACATGACGCTCTCCTTGACGAGCTTAAGTGGTGTGGTAAGTCCACAGGATGGCGTCACTTTAAATTAAATGAGAATCATTCTCAACAATAAATATTCATTTATTTTCAATCATTTCAATAAGTTGCGTTTATTTAAAACCCAAAAAGCTCCCTATCCAGAGAATAGGGAGAACAACAGGAGTTGGGAGACAACTCAACAGGATTTTGAAAGTAAAAAACTTAGCCGTCTTTGCTTCGAAGCTGCAAGCGAACCAGCCCCAGTTCAGCTTCACCTTGCTGCTCTACTGGCTTCAGATCGCTTTGCCAGTTCAGCGGCAAAGTTAAATGTTCATGGCCACCATGCTCACGCGCCACTTCCAGATGCACCTGGTACAGACCCCAGGGCACCACAGCCCCCTGTTGATCACGACCATCCCACTGCAGCTGATAAGTACCGGGCTTTTGGGTTGCCCCGGCAATTTGGTCAATTTGCTCTGGGTTGCTACGACCAAAGCGACGCCACCAATGACGTAACTCTTGATACCAGCGTCTTTGTTCGCCGACCAGACTCAATTGTCGGATAGGGTTTTTCTGCTGATCAGTCAGCCATACCGAAACATAAGGTCTTTTGTCATTACCATCACGAAATTGGGGCAACTGATAACTTATCTGCAGCCCCTGTTGCTGACTTTGGCTTTTATCAGCCAGATAGCGATACCAGGCGCTGGAGGCGTACCAATCGGCCGAATCAGTTTTAACTAAAGCTGCGGCATGTTGTTTATCTGTGAGCGCTTGTCCTTGTTTGAGATCCAGCAGCGCCAGACTTTGCGCTAATAAATAAGCGGTGACAGCGTCTTTAGCCAGCACCGTGGCCGTTGGGCCGAATTCGACAGGCCAGCCTTCGGCCGGGTTCAGCAGCGGACTAAAATTCCGGTACGATACTTTGTACCCCTGCTGAGCATTAGCTGTTTCGGTCTGCGCGAGCGCAATTGACCGCAATTCCAGGTGCTGCAACAAGGGTTGTTCAGAACCCAGACTGAGCTCAGTACTAACCCCATCGGACCATACCAGCCGACTAACACCGGATTGCAGATCCATTTGCTTCAATCGCGGGAACCAGCTTTTTAGCAGCACGGCTGTTTCGTCCAGCAGGCGGGCATTAGCCAAACCGCCCAATTGCCACAGCACCGTTTTATCATCGATCACCGATAAATCCTTTTGCTCAATAGCTCTGGTTTGGCGGCGTAACTCGATTCTATCCGGTAACACTTGGTTTTTTGTGGCTTGTTGCCATTGCTGCGCGATGGCCCCTAAACGGCAGCTATAACTTTTCTGGCTTTGCTCACGCCATTTTTCACACAACCGGATCAACTTATGCTGTTGTGGTTGATAAGTGGATAACCAGCGCTGAAACTGGGGTAACCTGGCCTGCCAGTCGTTTGGGCTGACGCCTTCCAGTTGCAATTGCAGTTGCTGCCCTGCAATAACCTGCTGATAGCTGACAGGCTCTGCCAGCACAAGCACAGGGCTTAACGATAACAGCGTCAGAGGCCTGAAAAAATGTTTCATTACTCAGCTGTACCTTTCGTTTTCTCAGCCCTGGTTACTGGCAGTGTCACTGGTAAAGCTTCAGCCATTGTCACTTGCTGGTTTAAATCGGTATCCCAGCGTTTGAACATACGATCACCAGAAGTATTAAACTCGGCGGCGCTGATTTGCTGATTGTTGTCTTGATCCAAAGTTTTAAAACGCACTGCGGCCTGCTTTAACTGAGCGGCACGGGTTTTAGCGATTTGACGGTCCAAGCGGTCTACAAACTCATTCAGATATTCATCGCTGCTCAGCTCATCGTTTTTATCCAGATCGGTACGGGCAAAAGCGGCATCACGCTGCTGCTGATATTCAGTTTTGTCGACCGTACCATCGCCATTCTGATCATACATATCTAACATACCAACCACACTGTGGGTCGTTGGCATCACTAAAGCCGGTCGGGCGCGTACTGGTTGTTTAGCATCCGGTTTACGCTCACGCTCTGGCAGTGGGTCAGCTTTGCTGATTACGCCATCTTTATTGGTATCGATGTAAGCAAAAGCCTTGTCGCCAGAGGCATTGTATTCATCATGGCCGATGGTGTTACTGTTGTTTTTGTCTAGCGCTTCAATCCGCACCAGCGTTTGTTTGATTTGGCCTGTACGTTCAATATCAAGCTTTTTGTCCAAACGTCCGGCATATTCATTGACGTATTCATCCACCGACACCTGACCATCCTGCAGTTCATCCATCGCGCCGTAACGCTGCTGGCGCAACTGCTTAAATTCTGCTTGGCTGACAGTGCCATCTTTATTCAGATCATAATCCCGAATAAAGCTGGCTTTGCCCTGAGCTGTCGGCTGATGTGCTGGTTTTTTCGGTGCTTTTTCATCAGCCGCTAAATAACAGCTGCTGATGGCTAAAAACAAACTAAGGGCGGTGCTTCGACGTGACATAATCAACTCCTGTTATTCAGTGACTTCAACCACAGCGCTATAGCTGTAACTGTAGGTTGGGGCTTTGGCACCTGTTGGTGCATCGGTACGAAAACGGGTTAGCAGTACATAGGTACCCGCTTTATCCAGTTCGAAATTGAGACGGCCTTGTTGGTCCGAGGTGAGTTCTTTTGAGGCTTTAGTTTCGGCTTCTGGCGAGTTAGCCGGATACACTTGTACTTTTTGTCCGGCCAAAGCTTTGCCGTTATAAAGTACGGTGGCTTTGATTGGGCTTTGAACATATAAGTCATTGGGATGACTTTGGAACATCAGCTCCAGCCCGGTATTGGTTGGTTTTAAAGCACTTTGGCTTGGTGCGCCTTTACTGACATATGTTTCAGCCAGCGTGACCGACTGGAAATGGGCAGTTAACTTGGCACCAGCAGGAATTTTCTCCTTTGGATCTCTACTGTTGTGAGTTTTGCCGTCTTGCTGCCAACTGCGAAATATCGCACCAAAACGTTGGCCGGTGCTAAATTTGTAAGTGCCATCCTGCTCCAATTGATGCGCCACTGCAGTGCGGGTTTTGCCTAAAAACAGCTCTTTTGGACTCACTGCATTGCCATCGGGCTGCAGCACTTTAAATTCGCTTTGATCAAAAGCCACCTCGGGCACAAAAAACTTCTCCGCAAAAGCAGCATCCAGTGTCACCCAGCCGCCTAAAGGTTCAAAACTAGCGGGTGCCAGATAGGGTGTGTGAGCAGTCGCGGTAAAAGCCAGCAACAAAGAGGCAGAACTAAACAGGGGTTTTAAGTTAAACATAAAGCGCTCCAGTTAATGAGAATTAATCTCATTTAAGACGATAAGCGCACATTAATCTAAATGATAACCATTTGCAATTGATTTAGTTGATCTTTAAAAAAACACCGTCATCTACGGTTCAACGTTTTGCTGCTTGTATCTAAATCGCGATCGCGAATTTGAAAAGAGCCTAACTACCCGTCACTAGACGTTTGAGTTAATCTTTCAACTGCAATCCACTCAAAAAAACCGCCGACTTCTTCTGACGCAAAGCGCAATACAAGCCGTTCTGCACCTAACCCTGTTCGATTCATTACACATCTTCAACTAAGTCTTGTTGAATCGCCGCAAGTGCTTGCCGCACCTCATTCAAAATTAACCTGTTGGTCAGTTTTTCGTCGATATCCGGCACATCCCACTCAAAAATTGCCCGATATTTATCAATCAAATCATTGACGTCTTTGATGATATCAGCGCGATGTGCGGTCAATTCTAATTGCTCTAGCTGGCTCATGTTGATGTCACCTCTGACAAAAAGTATGCAACGATTTTGCGCCGCCCGCTTTACGTCGTCAGTGCGATAACGAACGGAACTTCGCCACATTGACGCGCAAACTAGTCTTCATTTATTTAATTCGCACGGCCAATGATCACCTGATCCGTTCCCTTTGCCCGAGGAGTAAATACATCATGCTACATACGCTGAAAGACTTAGAAGGTTTTACCGTTCATGCCACTGACGGTGATATAGGCGAAATAACAGACTCATTTTTTGACGACCAGCAGTGGGTTATTCGTTATCTGGTAGTTGAAACCGGCTCATGGTTAGAGAGTAAAAAAGTGCTGCTGTCGCCCATTTCAATTAAGCATGTAGACCGGGAAGCAAAAACACTGACAGTCTCCATTTCCAGAGAGCAGGTGAAAAACAGCCCGGACGTCGACACCCAAAAACCAGTGTCGCGCCAGTATGAGATGGATTACCTGGGTTATTATGGCTACCCCTATTACTGGGGTAACACCGGTCTTTGGGGTGGATATCCAAGCCCCTATATGATTGCGCCGGGTTATGCCAGTACCGCAGCACAAGCTGCTGAAGGCATTGATGCACCGGATATGTTTGCCGATGTCGAAGCAATGCGCCATCGTGATCAAGACCATCATTTGCGCAGAAGTCGTGCGGTCACAGCCTATCAACTCGAAGCGACAGACGGTACCTTTGGTCATGTAGAAGGCATGTTAGTTGGTACCAATACCTGGGCAATTCGCTATTTAATTATCAACACCAGTAACTGGTGGGTCGGACACTCAGCGTTGATTGCACCGCAGTGGATCAAAGATGTGAGTTGGGTCACGTCAAAATTTTATGTCGACCTGACCCAACAACAAGTGAAAGACGCGCCCATTTTTGAGCCGGACACCCCA
>JAHJNE010000019.1 GCA_018820995.1 Gammaproteobacteria bacterium
AAGGTTTTTTCTTCCAGTAAAAATACGGCATAGCTGTCTGTGGTGGAATTTGGCGTAAAAGCTTCGTCGCCAAACGCCTGGTAATCGCTCTGGTGTTGGTGTAATCCAACTAAACCGTGCCAGCCAGCGATATCGATATGCTCAGCTGTGAGGCGGTTTTCAAACGATTTATTCTTAAAGGTGGTACCAGCGACACCACCTTCCATTTCGATATGTTGATAGTCAGTGTAAGCTCCATTAAAGCTTAGGGTTTCAATACCTGCTATTGGCGTATAGATCTCTCCGGCGACACTGATCCGATCTTGTTTTACTGCAGCATAAACACCTTGTTCTGTGCCATGCGCGTCATCGGTCAATTCGTCCTGATGTTCGTCATTCTGGTGTTCTTCATCATGTTCATTGCCATGCGCATGATGGCCAGGGATGCCGTATTGACTGTCAATATGGCCAACTGCGACACCAAATAATCCACGGCTACCAACCCAGCTTAAACCGCCATTCATTGCTTGATTGTCTAACCATGAATTGGCTAGTTTACGTGCAGTTTCACCTTCGTCATTGGTAAACTCTGGCACATCCTGATCATTACTCTGGCGGTCGAAACCATCAAAATGCCATGCAAGTTCCTGAAAAGAGCCGTCATGGCTGAGTGCTAAAGACTTCTCATCGGAAACACTGTTAAAACGACTATCCAGAATTGTTTGCGGGGTGCGTAATTGGCGTGGGATACGATTGTCGACCACATTAACCACGCCCCCTATTGCGCCGCTGCCATACAGTAAAGTTGAAGGTCCACGAAGTACTTCAATTTGTTCGGTGGTAATGGCATCAGCAGTGATAGCGTGATCAGGACCAACTCTCGATACATCACCGGTATCCAGGCCATTACTCAGTAATTTTACCCGTGGTCCATCTAAACCGCGAATAACCGGGCTTGCTGCGACCGGGCCATAGTAATTGCTATGTACACCAGGTAGTGATTTTAATGTTTCACCAATGGTAGGTTCAGTTTTTATGCGAAGGGCTTCGCCACTCATTACAGAAACAGGATGTGCCATGTCCAAATCGTAGTGATGTAAACCTGAGGCTGAAACCGCGATACGCTCGATACCACCGTTTGTCAGTGCAACGGTTAGCCTCGAGTTATTTGCTTTGATAAATTGATCACCGAAGCCCTTAGCGGCGATGTGCAATTCGGCGTCAACCGGGCTTTGGATAGTGAATTCACCGGCTGCATTGGTATAAACATATTGTTGTCTTCCATGCACATGCACTTTGGCATTTACAACGGGTTGGCCTTGGTTATCAACAACCACACCAGTGACCGCGATAGATTGCGCTTGAACTTGCAGAGAAAGGCTTACCAACAATGCAATTGCGGCTGGTTTAAATACAGAAGAGAGCATGGTCATCGGAACTACCTATATGAGAGCTTGTATTGTGATGTTATAACATTTTAAGGTTGGTGTGCGAGTTTTGACAAGAAAAGATTGTGATGACTCCGACCAATAGCAGTGATGTTGCGATAAACCGAGATCTACTGCCGTAAAGTGACGTCATTACATGAAAAAAAGATGTCATCGTATTTTGTCGCTGACATACAATAAGCACGAATAAATGCTAAGAATTTGAGGTGTAAATGTCGTATTGGCCAGAGTTTTTGTTAGTTGCATCGGTACATTTTGTCGCAGTCGCTAGTCCAGGTCCTGATTTTGCAATAATTTTACGTTATGCCGTGCGCCACGGCGTAAAAGAGGCTTTAGCTGCCAGTGTCGGAATAGGTTTAGGCATTTTGGTTCATGTCGCGTATTCGCTATTAGGCATAGGCTTATTACTAAAAACGACGCCATGGTTGTTTCAGCTATTCTCGGCACTCGCAGCTTTTTATCTCGCGTATATTGGTGTTCAGGCACTTCGAAGTTCACCACCACAGAACCAACAGGATGTTGTACAACCTACATTTGAAGAACTGAGCTTATGGCGTTCATTTCGCTCTGGCTTGCTAACCAATGGTTTGAATCCGAAAGCAACGTTGTTTTTTCTGGCGTTATTTGCAGTGATTATTTCGCCGGAAACACCAAATAGTTACAAAATTCTTTACGGTATTTATATGGCAGTCGCCACTGCGGCCTGGTTCAGTTTATTGTCATTTTTGCTAACTCGCCAAAAAGTAAGACTTTTTCTGCTGCAACGAGGCTATTGGTTTGACCGGATCATGGGCTTAGTGTTGTTGGCACTCGCTATGCATCTGTTGTTTAGCGCTTTTATCGAAATTTAAACTTCAGCGCCGTTTTGCCGACTAATGCAAAGAGGTGGAATGATGCAAGTACTCAGTAAAGTGATCCGGCTGGATTTACAATACAGCAGCCAGCAATCACATCTTTATCAAAGACAAACCTGTTATCTGGCGCCTTTTTATCACGAAGAGGCGCTTCATTTTGCCAAACGTATTCTGGCGTATTTGAGTTTGTTTGAATTACAACCAGAACTAGCGAAACAAGATCCCCTGGGTAAACAGCCAGACTTATTTCTGCGGGATTTCGATCAACATTTTCGGTTGTGGTGCCAGGTAGACCTTCCCAATGATAAGCAACTACTGCGAGCCTCTCATCAGTCGGATCAGGTGTTATTGGTGCCGGACAGTGCTGATTTTCATCGCGCGCAGTTGATGATCAAAGGTTTATCGAATGTCCGTTTGTTTGAATTGACCAGTGAGCAACTCAATGAGTTTTGTAGCATGCTCAAAGGACATATGCAGCTGTCAATTTGGCGGGAAGATAATGTGTTGATCATCACCGATGGACAGCAGCAACTGGAATTACTGGTCGCTTGTTTGGGGACGGAACCTAATCACACACTCTATCAGCGGCCCTCAACGTTTACCTCAAAGCACTGATACAGTATAATCCGCGGCTTCTTCCATGCGCCGGATTTGCGATCCGGGCTTTGCAAAAAAGGTGAATGATGTACGTTGTAGCCGCGCTTTATAAATTTGTGTCTCTGCCAGATTATGTTTCCCTCCGCGATAAACTTTACCAACATATGGTGTTGAACAAAGTCAAAGGAACCCTGTTATTAGCCGAAGAAGGCATCAACGGTACTGTTTGTGGTACACGTGAAGGTGTCGATGCATTAACCGCCTGGTTTAATGCTGATAGCCGTTTTAGCGGTTTATCCTACAAAGAATCATTCGCTGACGAACCGGCGTTTTATCGCACTAAAGTAAAACTGAAAAAAGAAATTGTGACAATGGGCGTCGAAGGCATTAATCCTGCTCATATCGTTGGCACCTATGTTAAAGGCGATGACTGGAATGCGTTGCTGAATGACCCAGAGACCATTGTCATCGATACCCGTAACGATTATGAGGTCGCTATTGGTACTTTTAAAAATGCCGTCAATCCAAATACCACTAGTTTTCGTGAATTCCCGCAGTGGGCAGCTGAAAATCTAGATAACACAAAACATAAAAAAGTTGCGATGTTTTGCACCGGCGGCATTCGCTGCGAAAAATCCACAGCCTATTTAAAAGAACAAGGTTTTGATGAAGTGTTCCATCTTGATGGTGGTATTTTAAAATACTTGGAAGAAGTCCCGGAAGCGGATAGTTTGTGGCAGGGCGAGTGTTTTGTGTTTGACCAGCGCGTTGCGGTAAAACATGGCCTGGAGCAGGGCAGTTACGATCAATGTTACGCATGTCGTATGCCATTGTCGCAAATCGAAATGCAGTCACCTTTTTATGTCAAAGGTTTAAGCTGCCCACATTGCCATGACAAAATCACCGAGGAACAAAAAGCTTCATTTAGTGAACGTCAGAAACAGATGGAACTTGCTAAACAACGTGGCGAGCAACACATCCGTGACGGAAAGGTCGATTTTTAAACCCTAATCGACGAACAATATCCCGCTATACAAATTTGCATCATTTTTAGACGTGGTGATCAACGTAGATAAATCTGCGGCTGATCACTGCGTTTATTCTTATCAAAATTTTCAATTCATGTTTTTCTATAACTGCAACTTAACTAGAATGCAAAATACACCAGAACAAATTCGTGCGTGTTAGCATTGATATTTTCGCTATTTATTGACTATCAATTATTTTGTTTCGATTAATTCGAATGAAACATCTGTATTTTTGCTGTTTTTATTTCATTATTTGGCAGTTAAAGTATTCATCAAGGAGGTGCTATGCCACTCAATAATTTAGATCCTCAGAATACAGAACCTCAGGTGACGACTCCTGAGCGTTACCATGGTTTTAGTATTTTTATGCACTGGTTGATGGTCCCGCTGGTACTCGGCCTATTCAGTGTTGGTTTTTGGATGGTTGATTTAACGTATTACAGTGCCTGGTATAAAACCGCACCGCATTATCATAAAAGCGTTGGTATTTTGCTGGCGGTGTTGCTTTTGTTGCGGCTAATAGTGTTGTTTAAAAAGCGTAAACCTGCACCGATTGTGACGCATAGCAAAGCAGTGCAGGGTGTTTCGAAACTCACGCATGCATTGTTATATATGTTGTTAGTTATCATTGTGATGTCCGGGTATCTTATATCAACGGCGGATAATCGCGGTATTGAAGTGTTTAACTGGTTCGTCGTGCCTGGTTTTGGAGAATTTTTCGAACAACAAGCCGATCGCGCTGGTTTAGTTCATCAGTGGCTAGCGTACAGTTTAATAGGTTTAGTGGTGCTGCATGCATTGGGCGCCCTAAAGCATCATTTTGTAGACAAGGATGCCACATTAAAACGGATGTGGTGGACCAAAAGTAACAACTCAACAGAGGAAAAATTATGAAAAAGTTCGTATTCGCAAGTTTAGTCGCATCAATGTTTGTAGCGCCAATGACACAGGCAGCTGATTATGTGATCGATACTCAAGGTGCACATGCCTTTGTTCAGTTTAAAGTGAGCCACTTAGGCTACAGCTGGCTGCATGGCCGTTTTAACACCTTTAGCGGTACTTTTAGCTATGACGACAAAGATCTAGCGGCGTCTAAAATCCAATTGGAAATTGATACGAAGAGTGTTGATTCAAACCATGCAGAGCGTGATAAGCATTTACGTAGCGCTGATTTCCTGAATGTTGATAAACACGACAAAGCCACTTTTGTCAGTTCAAAAGTAGTGGCAAAAGATGGCGCTAACTTTGATTTGATGGGTAAATTCACTTTAAATGGTGTGACCAAAGAAATTACCATCGCCGCAACAAAAACGGGTGAAGGTAAAGATCCATGGGGTGGCTACCGCGCTGGTTTTGAAGGTAAAACCAGTATCAATCTGTCTGATTATGGCATCAAGAATATTCTTGGCCCAGCATCAGAAACAGTGCAGTTAGATTTAGTTGTTGAAGGTGTTCGTAAGTAATTACGTCATTGAATAGCAGCGAGTAACATGGTTACTCCAGTCAAAATAACAAAGCCGCAACTTATGCGGCTTTTTTGTGCTTTATACTAATTCTATCTCTATATCGCCAATCGGCACACTGCAACAGGGCAGAAACTCACCTTTACGTACAAAGGCCAGTGGCTCCTGTAGGTAACGGATGTCGCCTGAAATTAATTTACAGCGGCAAGCGCCACAAAAACCAGCCCGACAGTGGTAACTTACTTCGAGCTTGTTTTGCTCTAAGGCGTCGAGCAGTGTAGGGCAGCTGCCATCAAACTGCAGGCTGCTGCCATCCGGCAACCCAACCTTTGACATACAGATTAAAGGTCGAAATCGCCAAAGTCGCCACCGTCGACTTCGTTATCAATCTGACCCACCAGGTAAGAACTGATTTCTGACTCCTGTGGAGCAACCTGCACATTGTCAGAAACTAACCAGGCGTTGATCCACGGAATAGGGTTTTGCGTGGTGCTAAAAATAGGCTTCATACCTAAAGTTTGCATCCGGATATTGGTAATGTATTCAACGTATTGGCACAAAATATCTTTGTTCAGACCAATCATTGAACCATCTTTGAATAAAAACTCAGCCCAGTCTTTTTCTTGCTCAGCCGCTTTACGGAAAATAGCGTAAGCTTCTTGTTCACATTCTTTGGCAATTTCGCCCATCACCGGATCATCTTCGCCATTAGCCAGAATATTCAGCATGTGCTGTGTGCCGGTTAAATGCAGCGCTTCGTCACGTGCAATCAATTTGATGATTTTGGCATTGCCTTCCATTAACTCGCGTTCAGCAAAAGCAAAGCTACAGGCAAAACTGACATAAAAACGGATCGCTTCTAACACGTTGACCGACATTAAACACAAATATAATTTGCGTTTGAGCTCGCGCAAGGTGATGACATGAGTCACGCCATTGACCACATGCGTGCCTTCGCCGCATAAGTGATAAAGGTTCACGGAATTAATCAAATCGTCGTAATAGCGGGTTACATCATCAGCTCGCTCAACAATTTTTTCATTGAGCAAAATATCATCGAACACTTTATGTGGTTCATTACTGATATTGCGCACAATGTGGGTATAGCTGCGGCTGTGGATAGTTTCGCTAAAGGCCCAGGTTTCAATCCAGGTTTCTA
>JAHJNE010000202.1 GCA_018820995.1 Gammaproteobacteria bacterium
CGTAAAGTTCGTGGTGTGATCCACTGGGTGGAAGCGACTCAGGCAAAGGCCGCCGAATTTCGGGTCTACGATAAATTATTTACCGTCCCCAACCCAGCTGCAGAAGAAGATTTTATTGCGGTGATCAACGCAAACTCACTGACCATCAAGCACGGTTTTGTTGAGCCAAGTCTGACTCAAGCTAAGCCTGAACATGCGTATCAGTTTGAACGTGAAGGTTATTATTGTGCAGACAATGTCGATTTTAGTGCTGAAAAATTGGTGTTCAACCGCACTGTTGCGTTGCGTGATACCTTCTTCGACGATTGATTTTGAGTTTAATCGGCAGGCAGATGTGGGCTGAGTAGTTCATCTGCTTTGGCATCCGCTTGTACGGAAAGGTTAGTTTCGGTATCGAGTGTCGATATTGACAAATAAAAAACGGAGCTAATTAGCTCCGTTTTTTATTTGTCATGTCAACGGAGGCTAATTCAGAGCCTGCGTCATTTCTATAATCATTTGATTATCTTTAAATAATTGCAACTTGTTGCGGACGATTTCTATTCGGTCTGCCAGCTGCAACTGCTTCGTAAATTGTTGTTCATAGAAGTTAGCATCATTACAAAATTTACGGGTACTGACCACCGGCTCTACTTTTAACAGATTGTCTTTTTGCTGGTACCCGGCATTAAAATTATTGCAGCCAGAAAAGCCAAACAACTTGTTGTTCTGGTCAAACATCATCCGAATATTTAGTTTTTGAGGTACGCCAATTTGTGAAACGGAACTTAAACGCCAGACTATACCTTTAATTTTTGCCGGTTGTGCTTGATTTGGACAAGTCGCACCTGGCCAAAATTGATCAAATTTATCGACAAATAAGGCATCTGCATTGTCTGGGCTTTGTCGTGCAGTCAAAGTCGCCACCACCGAAGTGCCATTAATATTAGGGTTTGTTTGGTAGCTGCGCATCATCGGCATATGATGTTGTGTCATCGCAATTAAATGACTTTCGCCGGTGAGGCAGTCTGTAAAGCTGGCTTCGTTGTCCTTCAGTTTATACATGCCGAGCAATGGCAACCGGCTATCAATTTTACTGAAATCCTGACGGGTGAGGGTGCGGTTATCTGCCGATACCATCGGTTTGCCGGCGACGTCTAACAAAGTAAGATGTTGATTACTGGCAAACTGAAACGACGGCATTGGCTGGCGTTGACTCGTGAAATGCAAGGTGCGGTTATCTAACATCCAGCTGCCTTTAATGAGCTCAACGACATTACGGTCGATGTACTCCCGGCGCGCTTCAAATTTACCATCTTGATAAACATTGATGTGGTATTGCACGCCTGTGCACTTGTCGCATGGCAAAGTCCCGGTAAACGTCATGTCACGGTCGATAAAAATCAGTCCAAAATCAGTGGCAATAGACTCGGCATTATCGGAAGCGACAACTTCATCTGGCACTAAATCCGGCTCCACCACCACCGGAGCGACCGGTTGCACAGGCGCTGGAACCACGGTTTTTACCGGTATCGTTGTACATGCTGCCAACAACACCATACTCAGCGCCGAGCTATGCAATAAACCACGGCTTAAACTGCGCATTACGTTGTTCAATAAACTAGGTTTCATCGATGACAAGGCCACTTCAAGACACAAAATTGGCGCCATTATAATGGAACTGGATAGGAACCGGCAGCGCTTTGACTTAATTATTTTAGCGTTGATCTAAAGCGCTGGTTCTAAATGTGTGGTTGGTAGATTCAGATGGCTTAGGATTTGTCGAGCCGTTCGTTCCGGCGCTTGTTGCATAAAACAATGCCCACCTGAGACCTGTTGTGCCAGTATTGCCGGGTTGACGTTTTGCCAACGTTTGACTGCTTTGGGAACAAAGGGATACGTTTGATCGCCATAGAGTAATAAGGTCGGTGAGCAAGGTTTAGCAAGTTCAGTCCATAATTTAGCCGGAAATGAACTGAAAATTTCAGCCTCTCGTTCTGGTTTGCATTTCAGGCTGACGCCGTGCGGCTGATGATGAAGTGCATGTTCTATATACGCTTGCAACGCTGTCGGTGCCCAGCCTTTAAACATGCCGCGATCCGTCAAATAAGCTTCAACGTCACTGCGCCCTGGCCAATGCTGACGACGGTTGAGGGCCTTTTTCGCATAAGGGTTTCGTTGGTAAAGGCCAACACTGTCCAGCAGCCGCATGCTATTGAGTAAATAAGGAGGGAACAACACTGGGTCGAGTAAAATAACCTGTGAAAATGGGCTATCAGCGCGGCTATTTATCAATGCTGTTAACACCCCGCCAAAACTATGACCCAATGCATACACAGGTACTGTTTTATTCTGCTGTTGATGAAACTTAGGTAGATGTTTGTTCAAAGCTTCTAACGCTAAATCTGCGCTTTGATGCCAGCCTATAAATTTACCGCCATGGTCGCTGTCACCGTGCCCCTGTGCATCAGACAAGAATAAGTCAAAATGTTCAGTGAGCAGGCTCAGCATCGGTTGATACATCTGACTACAAAAACCATTGCCATGAAGCACATGTAACAGCGGTTTGCCGGACGGAACAGAATGCAGGCCGCGGAGTGTAAAGCCGTAATGAGTGAGGTAGCTCCAGGGTTGTAACTGCACGATAAAATCTCAAGTATTTACTCTAAAGAGTAACATGCCATGCTTTATGGTTTCGCGCAAGGCAGGTCCATTGTTCTCTAAGCCCAAAGCCATGGCAGATTTTAGCGATCAACTGCAGCCTGATTTGCGGACATTGTGCACATGAAATGCAATCAAAACGACGCACAGAGTGCCATTCTTATATTCAGCCATAGAAAAAAGCCACCCGAAGGTGGCTTTTGAGATTTAACAATTCACTTCGGATTAGAAGTTATAAGTCATCCGGGCGTAATAGAAACCGCCGTTAAAACCCATGACTGCTGTCGTTGGATATTTTGCACCCAACACGTCAGCCCATCTGTTTTCATCTGGTAATTTATCAAACAGGTTGGTTGCACCGAGACTCACTTCATAGTTTTCATCAAAGGCATAGCTTATTTCTGCATCGACAGTCATTGCAGCGCTAAGATTCAATGGTAAACCGTCGTCTTCAACACGCAGAGCACCAGAGTCAGCGTGATCTTCGAAGTAGCTACCGTATTGGTTCAACCGAACATAACCACGCCAAGCGCCGTTAGTGTGATTGATGGTGAAGCTACCACGGACACTTGGTAAACCATCTTCAATGACTTTGATTTTTGCTTCATTGATGTTGTCTGAAGCTTTATCAACAGTGGTGTCGGTCCAGTTAGCTGCCAACGCAAACGTGGTACGGCCACCGAGCATATCGGCGCTGTAGTTGGCTACAAAATCAAGGCCCTGAGTCGTCGTGTCAAAATCATTAGTGAAGTATTTGACACCGGCAAAACTAGTCGCATCGCTAACACCCAACGCCAATAAAGCCTGCACATCTGCTGGGGTCAGTTCTTGTGAAGATGACTGGCTGATCCGATCTTCCACTTCGATCCGGAAATAATCCAGGGTTGCGAAGAAATCATCAACTTCAACCACGGTACCAAAAGAGAAGTTTTTTGACTCTTCTGGTGTCAGCGCTTTACCACCTTTCAGTACTGAAATAGGGTGGGTTGGCGGCAGTGTCGCATTGTCAACTAAACCTTTACCTGCAGTGAAAGACGTACTGACGTTCCGTACCATCGACTGACCAATGGTTGGTGCACGGAAACCGGTGCTGATAGCACCGCGCAGCGCCATTTCATCGACCAGTTGATAACGGGCACTTAACTTCGCGTTGGTTGTTGTGCCAAAATCTTCATAGTTTTCATAACGTAATGCAAATTCTGCGCGGAAGTTGTCGCTGAATTCAGCTCCAAGTTCAGAGTAGGCTGCATAGTTGTAGCGGTTAAAAGAACCGGCATCATCAGATTTAAAACCTGGAAAGCCATTGGAACCGATACCAAAACCCTGAGAAGCTAAAGGACCAACTTCAAAAGAGTTTTTCTCACCGGCGTAAATTTCAAAGGTATCAATCCGGTACTCTAAACCACCAGCAACAGCTAATGGATAAGGCAGTGCATCAACTTCAATGAGTTTATTCATATCGAAGTTAACAGCTTGTTCCTGCTGCACATATTTACCGGCGTTAAAATCGCGTTGTGTCGCTGGACCCAGTGAAGCATTGATGGTGTTTTTGATATAAAACTCGACTTCGCTACGACCATAGGTGCTGCTTAAGTCATAGTTCCAACCATTGTCCATTTCACCTTTAACGCCAGCAGCTAACGCTGCATCAGTTACGATCCCGCCGAATTTCGGCGTGAAGCCACCTGGTAACATTGAAAAGAACGTGAAACAGTTGGATGGCAGTGCACTGACTTGGGTGTTAATTTGGTTGTAGTTCAGGCCTTGGATGTCAATGTTACTGCAAGACCCTTTTGATTCATCAAGGTTACCGACCAGCAGGCTTTTACCGCCATCGTTTGAGTAGACGCCGCCACGGGTTTGAGGATTACGGAAGTAAAAACCACCTTCAACATCCCGCTGTGCAAAGTTACCAAAACTATAGAATTCAGTGTTTTTCGCAACTTCCAGGCCGATGTTCCCAAACACTTTAAAATCACGTTTGATTTCTGGCGAACCCCAAACTTGCGCAGGATCCGCAATATTTGTATTGCCGTTTGCAATTAATGCAGCAGCGTCACCGCGTTGTACGCTGCGGCTTGTTGGGTCTGATTGCTTGTACTCAGCGCTGAAGTTGGCAAAACCATTGTCCGTAAATGGCATCCCGACGTTGGCAGCGATCTGATTTAAATCACCATCACCATCGTAATGCTGACCCGTGCGCAGTTCAATGGTACCGCCTTCGCTAGCATCTTTCAGTCGGAAGTTAATAACACCGGCGATTGCATCAGAGCCATACTGTGCAGCAGCGCCATCACGCAGGATTTCAACTTGTTTTAAGGCGATGGATGGAATGTTTGAAATGTCTGGGCCTTGTGAGCCGTCAGATAGACCACCTCCGAGAAAGGTGATAACAGCAGAGCGGTGACGACGTTTGCCGTTTACTAACACCAGCGTGCTATCTGGTGGCAGGCCGCGTAAGTTCGCCGGGCGTACTAGGGTTGACGCATCGTTGATTGGTTGTGAGTTGACATTGAATGATGGAACCACCGAGCTCATCAATGTCATCATATCCGTTGGGCCTGCTTTTACGAATTCGTCAGCAGAAATAACATCGACCGGTACCGTGGAATCACCAACTGAACGGGGTGCACCACGCGAGCCGACGACGACAATTTTTTCTACTGATTCAGCTTTTGCTTCTTCTGAAGGAGCGGTTTCTTGTGCTAACGCACTAAATCCTGTTGTTGCCAACATTAAGAACGCGCCACCGGCCAATGCGGATTGGATTCCAGCAGCGAGAGGGTGTAGTTGTGATTTATTTTTCATAGGTTTGCCTTTAAAAAATCCTGGATCGTTGTAAGGGCTCTTTTTTTATTTGTCTGAGCTCAGGAACTAACTTATTGCATAAATGTCGTTTTGTCCAACGTGAAAAAATGGTGATTTATCTCAAAATGGTTGCAAAATGTGTGCAACTTTCTGGTGCTAAAATGGAAACTTTGGTGCAACGCTGCGGCCTGACTGCGTTACAAGCCGGTAGCTGTCTGATTATTTTGGTGCATCGGCGGTATTCTGTTGAAAAAAAATTTTTGCTGACGTTAGATATTGTGAATTCAAATGCTTCAGGAAGTTACAATGAGTCCAACCTTGATATCCGGTTTAACCTTACTTGCAGTTTTAACCACAAGCAGTGCTTTACAGGCTAGTCAACTGCCTCTCGAGCGATTATTTTCCGATCCTGTATTGAGTGGCAGCACACCAAAATCACTGAGTTATTCGCCGGATGGCAGCAGAATTACTTACCTCAAAGGCAAGAAGTCTGATGCCACCCGTTTGGATTTGTGGCAGTACCAGCTAAAAACCGGCAAACACACATTGTTGGTTGATTCTGATGCGTTATTCAGCGGACCTGAAGTTTTATCTGATGAGGAAAAAGCCCGACGTGAACGCCTACGCTTATTTGCCAGTGGTATTGTCAGTTACAGTTGGTCAAAGGATGGTAAAGCTCTATTGTTTCCGCTGAATGGCGACTTGTATTACTTTGATTTAGAAAAGAAAAAATCAAAAAAACTAACTGAAACCAAAGAGTTTGAAACCGACGCTCAAATTTCGCCAAAGGGCCATTTTGTGTCTTTTGTCCGCGAGCAAAATTTATATGTACTGGATTTAAAAAGTGGTAAAGAAACTCAGCTAACCAAAGATGGACAGGGCCCAATAAAAAACGGGATGGCCGAATTTGTCGCACAGGAAGAAATGGCACGGATGACGGGCTATTGGTGGGCACCAGACGATAGTAAAATTGCCTTTACCCAGTTCGATGACAGTGGTGTCCCGGAAGTGGTGCGAAATGAAATTTATGCCGATGAAATTAAGCTGGTGAATCAACGTTATCCATACGCTGGTGCCGCCAACGTAAAAATCAAACTGGGTGTTGTGAGTCTCGCAGAGCAATCAGTCAACTGGCTAGATCACGGTAAAGAGCAAGATATTTATCTACCGCGCGTCAACTGGACACAAAACCCAAACTTACTGACTTATCAATGGCAAAGCCGTAATCAACAGCTTCTTGAATTGCGGTTGGTTGATTTAGTGAGTAAAACTGAGAAGCTATTGCTGAAAGAGCAAAGCTCGACCTGGGTTAATTTAAATGACGATTTACATTTTTTAAAAGACCAAAATACTTTTATTTGGGCCTCTGAACGCAGTGGTTTTAATCACCTCTATCTCTATGATTTAGATGGTAAATTGCAGCGTCAATTAACCGATGGAGACTGGGTAGTCAATAAGTTGCAAGCTGTAGACGAGAAAAATGGCCAGGTGTACTTCACGGGCAGAAAAGATACGCCATTAGAATCTCATTTGTATCAGTTAACGCTCGCTGATGGCAGTATCAAACGATTAACTGAAGCCAATAGCAGTCATGCAGTTGTGGTTGCCAAAGATGGCAGTGGCTTTCTGGATACGTTTTCGAGTGTCAGCCAATTGCCTGAAGTGCAGTTAAAAAGTCGCACTGGAAAAACAATTGAAGTTTTGGCCAGTAATAAACTGACTGCCGAACATCCGTTAACGCCTTATTGGCCTGAATTAGTGAAACCAAGATTTGGCACTATCAACGCCAAAGATGGACAAACCTTACACTACCGGATTTTTGAACCGGCAAAACTCGATCCGGCAGTAAAATATCCGGTGATTGTCAGTGTTTATGGGGGACCAGGTGCGCAGAGAGTGACCAATAGCTGGAGTCAAAAAGACTTATATTACCAATATATGGTACAGCGTGGTTATATCGTCTTTCAGCTGGATAACCGGGGTTCAGAAAATCGGGGTAAGAAGTTTGAAGACCCTATCTATAAAAAACTAGGTGTTGTTGAAGTCGAAGACCAAGTCACTGGTGTCGAGTATCTGCGCTCTTTACCTTATGTTGATAGCAGTAGAATTGGCGTCTATGGTCATAGCTATGGTGGTTATATGGCCATTATGACGATGTTTAAAGCCGGTGATTATTTTGCGGCCGGCGTGTCCGGAGCGCCGGTCACCGACTGGACTTTATACGACACACATTACACTGAACGGTATCTATCTGATCCTAAAAGCAATGCTCAGGGTTACACCGACAGTTCAGTCTTTCCTTATGCGGCTGGTTTAAAAGGCTCGTTACTCATTTACCACGGTATGGCCGATGATAATGTTCTGTTTGCTAACAGTACCAAACTGTTTTCGGAATTACAGCAAAGCGGCAAGATGTTTGAAATGATGACCTACCCGGGCAGTAAGCATGCGATGTTCGGTCAACAAGTACAGACTCATTTACATCGTACTATCACAGCATTTTTTGACCGTGAGCTACGCGATAAAAAACATTGATCACAGCGTTAGTAAAGTGAAGGCCAGCGACAGCTGGCCTTTTTGTTGCTGGTTCAATGGCAGCCACCCTGAACGCCTGGTGCAAAATTCTGACTAGTTAAATGGTATTCGGACAAGTTTCACCACGTGCCAGCATCATCAGATTATCCGAAGTAATGCGGCTGATTTGTTCCATGGCTTCCACTGTGAAAAATGCCTGATGGCCAGTGATGAGAACATTTGGAAAAGTGAGCAATCGCTGAAATACTTCATCCGAAATAATTTGATCGGACAAGTCTTTAAAGAATAGGTCAGCTTCCTGCTCATAGACGTCGAGTCCTAAATAGCCGATTTTTGCCGACTTTAACGCTTTAATCACTGCTTTTGTATCAACCAGCGCCCCGCGGCTGGTATTAATCAGCATCACACCATCTTTCATTTTAGCCAGGCTTTGTTGATTGATTAAATGCACGCTATCCGGGGTCAACGGGCAATATAAACTGATGATATCTGCTTGAGGATACAGCTCTTCAAGGCTGACATATTCAGCCCCCATATCGATAACTTGTGGATTGGTCACCGGATCAACACAAAGCACCCTACAACCAAATCCTAGTAGAATTTTTGCCGCGACAGTGCCAATCCGGCCAGTGCCAATAATCCCAACAGTCTTGCCATGTAAATTAAAACCAAGCAGACCATTTAAATCAAAGTTGTCGTCGCGGGTGCGGTTGTAAGCTTTATGAAACTTCCGGTCTAAACACAAAATTAAACCAACACTGTGTTCAGCCACAGCCTGCGGAGAATAAGCCGGCACTCGCACCACAGTAAAACCTAGCTGACTGGCGACAGGGACATCGACGTTGTTAAATCCGGCGCAGCGCAGCGCTATAACTCTAACGCCAAGCTCTTTCAGGAGCTGCAGGACGGGCGCATCAAGCGTATCGTTCACAAACACACAAATGGCTTCAAAGCCATCGGCAGCATGCGCTGACGCTAAGTCCAGCTTTTGACTCAGGAATGTCCATTCAATGGCAGGATCACTCCACTGGGTAAATGCTTGTTCGTCATATTTTTGAGTACTGAATACACAAACTTTCATCAAGGTCTCCGCCAGGGAATTGTTGTAGCAAAGGTCGTTTTTCAACTGCAACAAGCATAAACCACCGACGAAAACAGAGTCTGTGCTGGATCAAACATAGAGCCTGTTTACGTTGATTAACTGCTGACCCGTTGTGATTGCTTGGCTAATTCTTCTTCGATCGTTTGTGCAAACTGACTAGGTTTAGTCCGCGGTGCATAGCGTTTCACCACCACACCATCTTTATTGACCAGAAACTTGGTAAAATTCCATTTGATAGCGCGGGTTTTTAACACACCACGAGCTTGATCTTTCAGGTATTCAAACAGGGGTTCTGCATCAGGTCCATTCACCTGAATTTTTGCCATGACGTCAAAGGTCACACCAAAATTCACCTGACAAAATTGGGCAATATCCTGATTACTGCCAGGTTCTTGACCACCAAACTGGTTGCATGGAAACGCCAGGATCTCTAAGCCTTGGCTGTGATAATGTTGGTGTAGCTGTTCCAGTTCCTGATATTGCGGCGTGAATCCACATTGGCTGGCTGTATTAACAATCAGCAGTACTTTGCCCTGATATTGGCTTAAATCAACCGATTTCCCATCCGTTGTTTTGACCTGAAAATGATGCACATTCGCCATAGTTACTCCTGTTGTTGCCGCGATTTCCTGATGCTGACGGCTATTTTGCTATTTGTATCATAACTTTGTAATCTAACGATCAGTGTTTCACAGAATTAAGACAATTGTATGGCAACTGAATTATCAACGTTAAAAGTCGCATTTATCGGTCTCGGTGTGATGGGATACCCAATGGCGGGGCACCTGCAACAAAAAGGTTTGCAAGTTTGTGTGTATAACCGCACAGCCGCTAAGGCTTTAACCTGGGTTGAAGTGTATGGTGGACAGCAAGCCGCAACGCCTGCGGCAGCGGCAGAAGATGCCGATCTGGTGATGCTTTGTGTTGGTAATGATCAGGATGTACGCTCAGTGGTGTATGGTGTAGATGGCGTACTAAGCACAATGAAAGTGGGGGCAGTACTCGTTGATCACACCACTGCATCCGCAGATTTGGCTCGGGAATTGGCAGCCGCTTGTGCGACCCGGCAGCTGGGGTTTCTGGACGCGCCAGTATCCGGCGGGCAGGTTGGCGCCCAAAATGGGTTGCTGACCATCATGCTTGGTGGTGAACATGCCGACTTTGTTAAAGCGGAAACAGCACTTGGCTGTTATGCCCGTAGTTATCAGTTATTGGGCGCTGCCGGTGCCGGCCAATTGGCAAAAATGGTCAATCAGATTTGCATCGCAGGTATTGTCCAGGGGCTCGCGGAAGCATTGCATTTTGCGACCCAAGCCGGTTTAGATGCCAAAGCCGTGCTGTCAGTGATTTCAAAAGGCGCAGCACAGTCGTGGCAAATGGAAAACCGCGGCGCGACGATGGTCGATGACCAATTTAATTTTGGCTTTGCCGTGGACTGGATGCGTAAAGATCTTGGTATCACATTGGACGAAGCTCGTCGCAATGGTGCACAGCTGCCATTAACCGCATTGGTCGATCAGTTTTACGCTGAATTACAGGCGCAGGGCGGTGGACGACTTGATACATCTAGTTTAATCAAACGTTTTCAATAATTCAGATCCGCGTTATAAGAATACAGCGTCGGTACCAGCCACAGTACCGTTGCTGTAATCCATTGTTATTTCAAATAATTGGCGTCATAACGTCTGCTGACGTGTCGCAGTGTCAATGCTCAAAATGCAAAAGCAGTGAAGGAATGTTGCAGGACAGCGGCTTACCTCTACAGACCTTGCCATTGTCAGTTCCTTGCTGTTCATATTCAGTCGGAAGAATGGTACATCATTGTTTATTCCAATCCGCTTTCTAGCTGTACGTTTATTAATCAGTTATTTTTTATATAAAAATAATCAGCTTATTGTCAGTTGATAGTATCCATTTATGATACAATTCTATAACGTTGTGTTTGTTTATTGTGAAGTTATGACAGTGCTTGGGATTGGTTGGCAACTCTATGTCACTTTATTTGGCTTGATGGTCTTTGTACCGTCGTTGCTAGCATTGGTGTTACTCATTATTAACCGGCGATGGCTAAAAACCGCTTTGTGGTCTGTTCTCAGTTGTACTACAGCTTTTTTGTTGACCTCTTGGTGGGTCAGTGACAATAAAGTGCAGTTTGTAGAAAATAATCTGCAGATCCAAGCCGGATTTTATCAAACAACCATCACTGATTTATCCCTACCTGAAACCAGTATCGATGTATTGACCGCAACTGAACTCGGTCCATTAACCCCCAAAAACGCCGTGAATGGCATCCACCTGCCGAATTATCGGGTTGGCTGGTATCGGCTACAGAATAATGAACTCGCCTTTGTGATGTTAATTGGTGACTATCGTGAAGTCACTGTTGTCAGAACCCGAACGATGATGGCAATCGTGAGCGGCGATATTCATCGCGATAGTCTATTGGTTTTACGCTGAGTGGCAGGTTCATTGCTGTCTATTAATTTGTGAGCCGTTTGGGATAAGGCGGGTGTGGTCGATACTGCGATGTTAAAGGTTCTTGATCTTAATATTCAGCCTGCATTGCAGGCTGAATATTAAGTAGATTGCATTCCACTTCATGTTATTAAAGCCATCGGTCATGCTGCCGTTGACTTCGAGAACAACTAGCAATAACACCTACTGATAATTAAAAACGCATTTCCGGAATATCACCATTGATGATCAGGGTACCGGCAGTTTTTTGCTGAATTTCTTCGACACTGATACCAGGTGCCCGCTCTAATAAATGGAAGGCACCGTCTTTGACTTCCAGTACGGCTAAGTCAGTGACAATCTTCTTCACACAACCCATCCCTGTCAGTGGCAGGGTGCAGCTATCGAGTAACTTCGAGCTGCCGTATTTGTCAGCGTGGGTCATGGTCACCACGATATTTTGTGCGCCAGCGACTAAATCCATCGCGCCGCCCATCCCTTTGACCAGTTTTCCGGGGATCATCCAGCTGGCGATATTGCCGTTTTGATCCACTTCAAAAGCACCTAATACGGTTAAATCCACATGACCACCGCGGATCATGGCAAAACTTTCTGCCGAACTGAAAATCGCGGCGCCTTTGATGGCGGTGACCGTTTCTTTACCGGCGTTAATCATGTCGGCATCCACTTCGGCATCGGTAGGGTATGGACCCATGCCGAGTAAGCCGTTTTCTGATTGCAGCATCACTTCAATGCCTGCAGGCACATAGTTGGCAACCAAAGTCGGGATGCCGATGCCTAAATTCACGTAATAACCGTCTTTGAGTTCCTGCGCCACACGCATAGCGACTTGTTCACGAGATAATGCCATCTTTATGCTCCTTCACCTTGGCGAACCATACGACGCTCAATGCGTTTTTCAAAATTGCCTTTGATCACACGTTGGACATAAATACCCGGGGTATGAATTTGCGAGGGTTCCAGCTCCCCCGGCTCGACAATTTCTTCGACTTCAGCGACGGTAATTTTACCGGCCGTAGCAACCATTGGATTGAAGTTCATTGCGGTATGGCGGAAAACTAAGTTGCCGTAACGGTCAGCTTTCCAGGCGCGGACAATGGCGAAATCACCGGTGATTGCCGGCTCTAACACATAATTACGACCATTAATTTCTCGGGTTTCTTTGCCTTCAGCGACCGGCGTACCGTAACCTGTTGCGGTAAAAAAGGCGGGAATACCAGCACCACCAGCGCGGATTTTTTCGGCCAAGGTACCTTGTGGCGTCAGTTCTACTTCTAATTCACCGCTCAGTAACTGTTTTTCAAACAGTGCGTTTTCACCAACATAAGACGCCACCATCTTTTTGATTTGACGATCTTCCAGCAACACACCCAGCCCAAAGCCATCAACACCGCAGTTGTTCGAAACGACGGTTAAATCACGGGTGCCCATTGTTTTGATTTGGGCAATTAAACCTTCTGGGATACCACAGAGGCCAAAACCACCGGCGATAACGGTCATGCCATTTTCCAGGCCCGCCATCGCTTCGTCGTAACTACTGACGACCTTATTAAACCCTGCCATGTGAAGTCCTCTTTGTTGGTCTTATAATATTTAGGGTACTGATCTATTTCTAAACGTGTTTTCTAAAAACGCGTTGATTAAAACTGCTTAATTTTGCTGGCATTTAGCCTTTAGCGCCAATCCTACTTTAGAACTAGGCGCTTTCCCCAGCGCCTGCGCAATAGCCCAGCCGGCGCGGGCGAGGCTATTTAACTCAACACCATGGGTAATGCCAAGACCGTTAAGCAGGTAGACCACATCTTCCGTGGCAACATTGCCTGACGCACCAGCAGCGTAAGGGCAACCACCCAGACCCGCTACGGCACTATCAATCACAGCCACCCCGCGGCTTAGCGCGGCGTAAATATTTGTTAACGCCTGACCGTAAGTGTCATGAAAATGAACGGCAATTTTCTGAACGGGTACCACGGCTAACACCGCATCCAGCATTGCCAGCACTTTGGCCGGCGTGCCAACACCAATAGTGTCACCCAAAGATATTTCATAACAGCCCATCTCGAGCAGGGCTTTGGCCACTCGTGCTACTTCGCTTGGGGCCACATCGCCCTGATAAGGGCAACCAACCACACAAGAAATATAACCACGCACTTTTAAACCATCGGCTTTGGCGGCTGCCACCACAGGTTCAAATCGCGTCAGGCTTTCGGCGATGCTGCAATTGATATTCTTTTGACTAAAGGCTTCTGAAGCCGCGCCAAAAATCGCCACTTCATCGGCACCTACAGCTTTGGCTGCCTGATAACCTTGTAAGTTTGGCGTGAGCGCCGTGTAGGTGACGCCTGCTTTACGCTCGATACCAGCAAATACCGCGGCCGATTCGGCCATTTGTGGTACCCATTTAGGGCTGACAAAAGAGCCGGTTTCAATGGTGGTTAAGCCGGCATCCGCCAATGCATTTACTAGCGCTATTTTAGCCTCTAGTGATACTGCCACTTCATTTTGTAAACCGTCGCGCGGACCCACCTCGACGATGCGCACCGTTGCTGGAAAAGCTGGTGGAACTACATTTGATAGACTCATTTCAGGCCTCGGCTTTTTCAGTCGCACTAAAATCCACCA
>JAHJNE010000203.1 GCA_018820995.1 Gammaproteobacteria bacterium
CCAGTGGCACCGCGACCCCAGAGCCAGGTTCTTTGCTATTCACCGACTGCTGCCGGTTGGTCAAATCCATCTGAAACGCCACTACTTGCAAGCGCAGCTGATCCCATAAATCCGCTTTATAACCGAGTTCTAAGTTCCCCACTTCTTCCGGCGCAAAAGGGGTCATCGCCGAGCGGGGATCTAATGAATCATACCCGCCTGATTTGTAGCCGGTTGAATAAGAGAGGTACCACATGCTGGTATCATTAGGCTGATAGCGGGTGACGGCGCGGCCGGTCAGTTTGCTCCAGCTGTTATTCGCATCAAGCTGTGGCATCAGCGGAAATAAAAAGTCGGTTAAACCCGACATCGCACCGGCAAAGGAGCGTTCTTTTATTTCCCAGCTAAAGTCTTTATCGTCGCGGCTATAACGTAAGCCTGCAGTAAAGCCCCATTGTGGGTTGAACTGGTAATCTACATCAGAATACACACCATAAGAGGTGAATTTACCGCGGTTAATAATATCTTCTGACCATAGTTTTCCAGCATTAGAAGGGCCAAAAATTTCGTTGATGCCAAGCCCTGCGCCAATGGCTTGGTAGGTTAAATCTCCGGTTGCTGCAATAGCACCGACTAATTCAGGGCTAAAAGGTTCAGCACCAAGTTGCGCCAATAAACCGCCTACGCTTGGGTCGACCATCGCCATCACACTTAAAATGCTGGCCCAATCTTGTGGGTTCCAGATGTGATCTGCTGGCAAGCCCATTTGCGCAATCATTTCCGGCGGTAAACCAGCACCTAATAATGCGCCTTGTAGCATGCCGTTTAAGTTGTCCGTGGTAATACGGGCTACGGTGTCAGCCATGATATCGAGACTGGTTTTCTGATAGACATTTTCTTTGCTGTAAGTAACACCACCGACATAACTGAAGTTGTTTTTGGCATAGTTAATTTGCAGTTCGTTGTAAAAAATATCAGAGTCTTCAAAGTTGATGGTATCGAGGTAGCGGGTTTTGTCTGCAGTGCCGTCGGTGTCATCCCGGCCCGACACTTGCCACTGGCGCTTACTGCTAATCAGCTTTCCTGACCAATCGTCATTAAAATCGTGGGTAATTTTCAGCGACAGCGCCGTCATATCACGCCGTTCGTGACCATCAATCACGTCGTTTTCAATGGTGCGATCCAATGGGTTCATGCTGTAAGCGTAAGGGCTGACACCGATCGATGGGGCATACCCCTGATTCAAATCGTCCCAGTCGTAGCTCAATTGTACTTTGGTATCGGCGTTGGGTTGCCATAACGCAGCCAGACGAGCTGATTGCTGATTGGTATTGCCGAGTTCCTCGCCCTGATAATTTTGATAAACGTTGTTCAGGTAGGAATCACGCTGATTGCTCATCAAATTCAGCCGAACTGCAAATTGGTCATTCAGTGCGGTGTTGGCCATCGCTTCGTAACGACGTAGTGCATAGTCGCCCAAAGTGGCTTTGAGAAAAGCTTCATCTTCCTGCGCTGGTGCATTTGGGATCATGTTCACCACGCCAGCGGCGGCATTTTTACCAAATAAAGTGCCTTGCGGACCTTTGAGGATTTCAATGCGCTGCATGTCAGAAAACATCACACTTTGCGCAGCGCGGGGCAAGTAAAAATCATCAAAAAAGATTGCCACTGACGGGTCGCCGCCAGTGCTGATATTACTACTGGAAATGCCACGCATCACCGCGGATGCCTGCACCACGGCCTCTTTACTGAATTTAAAACCTGGGGTGTAATCGGCAATGTCGCCAAGCATCACCGAGTTGGTTTCTTTTAAATCGGTGGCAGAAATACTGTCGATGGCGACCGGCACGTCCATCACGTTTTGCACTCGTTTTTGTGCCGTGACGGTAATGGTTTCAATGGCGGACTCTTTGCGTTCAGAGGCGCCGTCCTCTGCGAGTACGACGTTGCTGTAACCGGCCAATAGCAGTGTGATGCAAAGCGCTAAAGGTTGTTTTTTAAAGCCATACGATAGGCTGCTGCCCAATGTGCGATTGAGTTGAAGTTGAGGCCTTGAGGGTATCGCTTGGGTCTTGGGTAACGTAGCTGTTATGGACATCGCTCTCTCCGTTTTTAAAGCCGGTTTTTCAGTGCCGGTATTCAGTGCCGTTTATTTTAATAGTTCTATGTTGGCGGACCGGGTTCTGAGATGGGATCTGTTATTTCACAGCCGGTCAGAGACGGTCCTCGTCGATTTGATAGTACCAATGCGGGGCGCTAAATAAAGTGAACTGGACAATTTTGCACACTTTTCGGTTTGAACCTTGGTGGGCAAAAAAGCAAGCTACAAGCCATCTGAATGAAATGGGCAGCGTCTGCTGAAGCCAAATGCCAAGTTCAAAAATACTAATAAATTCGGTTAGTCTGTTGTTTTTAATGCAGATTACGCATGCGGTAGCAGTCACAGCCGACACTTGTAATGCTTGTCACGCGCCAGAAGTACGCCAAGCGACACTAGCGCCGCAACTCGCCGGGCAAGACCCCGGCTACCTTCAAAAGCAGCTTTTGCACTTTCAGGTCGGTGAGCGGGGGAGTGCTGCGGCAGACGTTTATGGCCAGCAAATGGCGGCCATCGCTAAAACGCTGACTGCCGCCGAGGCTGAGCAATTGGCCATGCACTTTAGCCAGCAACCAACAACCGCAACCAAGGCCGCAGAGCCCACCGCAGCACAGCTTGATCAAGGCAGGCGGCTTTACATCGGCTCTTGTGGTGCCTGTCATGGCAACAAAGCACAAGGCAATCTGCAACTGAAAGCACCGATGTTGGCAGCGTTGGAAAGTTCTTATTTGCAGCGGCAGTTAACACAATTTCGCGATGGCGGGCGGGGCACCAGCGCCACTGATAAACCAGGCCGGCAAATGGCGATGATGAGCCG
>JAHJNE010000204.1 GCA_018820995.1 Gammaproteobacteria bacterium
ACGCCTGGAACTAATATGCGTCGTTTGTTTTTGCATTTTTATTTATTTATGTTGCTGGTGCTGTTGGGGATTGGCTGGAGTGTTGACCGACTGTGGCAGCAAAGCCAGACCACCGAACTCCCTGGCTGGGTCAGTTTGCTTGGACAAAGCCTGGCCTATCAACTCAGCCAACCTGAAACACTACCGCAGCAAGTCGCTGGACAGCTGAATCTATCGCTGCAAAGTCTGTCGCCCGATGCGATTGCCTGGTCAGAGGCAGAACACGCGGCCTTGGATCGCGGTCAGCTGGTACCCTTGTTTAGCGACAACATGGTGTACTTCTACCAGATCCAACAACTGCCAGAGCAATTGCTGCAATTTGGTCCGGTGCAAATTGATACAAACAATCATCAGGGTTATTTGTTTACCTTGTTATTTTTTGCCTTACTCGCCGTTGCTGTCGCGTTGTGGTTGTGGCCGCTCGCACGTGATATTCAGCAACTGCAGTCGCAACTCAAGCGGTTTGGCCAAGGCATGCAAGTGCCGGAACAACCCTTACCAGCCCATTCGTTGCTAGCGCCGATTGCCCAAAGTGTGCAGCAAATGGCGGAGCAGATTCAGCGATTGGTGAGTTTACAACGTGAAATGACCCATGCAGTATCGCATGAACTACGGACACCGCTGGCACGGTTAAATTTTGCCCTGGAAATGCAACCGATTGCTGAAGCCGATAAACAAGCAATGTTGGGCGATGTCAGGGAGCTCGACCAACTCGTCGATGAAATGCTCGACTATGCTCGGTTGGAAGCACAAGCGGTCACCCTGCAACTGCATCAGGTGGATGTCGGGGAATTACTCGATAATCTGCTGGAAAAGTTGGCACCATTACCCGGTGCCCCAATTTTGCTGCAGCGTCCGCCGCAGATCCAATTGTTATGTGACGGCCATTATCTGGAACGCGCGTTGCAAAATCTGCTGGTGAACGCAAAACGCTATGGCCGTCAGCAAGTGTTAGTGAGTGTGCAGCAAGATCAGCACATGGTGCAATTTGTGGTCGAAGATGACGGTGTGGGTATTCCCAAAGCGCAACGCGATAGCATTTTGCAACCTTTTGTTCGGCTTGATCAAAGCCGCAGTAAAGGTCATGGTGGATTTGGACTAGGCTTGGCGATTGTCAGCCGGATTGTCAGTTGGCATCAGGGGCAGCTGAGCATTGGTGATTCAGTGTTGGGTGGAGCGGCGTTCAAACTGCAGTTACCAAAAAAGCCCCGCAGTCTGAACTTGATGCAAACAAATTTAGGTTAAAAAATCACAAACCTAAATTCGACAAAAAGTCATCGTCTACCATATCAACGGCTTCTGCGGCAGCATCGGCCTGCTGACTATGCGCATTGGCCAGAATGTCGTCGACGTTTTCGTGCGCCGCTTTTTCAAAATCATGCAATTGGATAAATTCGGTTTTATCCATCGCTAATTCCATATAAAAAATATTGTGCAGTGGCGTGCTGAAGGTCACGCGACGCGCTTGTGGTTGATCAAGCTGAGTATTGATTAAAATCTGCACTTGTTTGTTGATGGCCATCATTTTCGGTTGGCTTTGGTTGATTGATGTTTGCAAATCAACCCGAACGCGGTTGGTGAAATCACCAACGATCTGGTTCATCAGCTCACCCATTACATTGCCGACTTCATCTGAGGTGTGAAATTGCGCCAGTTCAGATTCCGGCATCCCCATACTCATCATATATTTGCGGTAAATTTCCAATGCTGCTTCTGATGTGAAATTAATAATAACCAGCCCGGAAAAGCCACCATCAAACAAAACAAAACAACCGAGGTCCGGACGCAGGCAGGTTTTCTGAATTTTTTGCACCATCGGTGAATACGCGACCTGAGCATTGCCCGCTGCCGCCAATACTTGTGTAACAGATGAGCATAGGGTCAACAGAATTTCTTCAGTGGTAATAACTTTATTCTTTCTCATGTAGGCTCCTGATTGGCCCGGGTAACAACAAGAATGACCGGCAATATAACGGATTGACAATCACATGAACGACTGATGCCGATAGAATTTAAGAGTCGGGTTACTTCAAATACTAAGCCAGCCAGCAGCCGCATGCAACTTTGTTCCACAATTGATTGCACAAACAGCTCTTTTCGAAAAGATCGGCATGCGTTAAGGTGGTCATTGCCATCAACCAGATGATTTGCAGGGAAAATGCGCTGATGCAATTCGCTTCAGAACCTAATACTGAAAAGTCTTATATCCGGCAATTAAAACGCCTGATCAGCAGTTTATTATCGGTAAGTAAATTCCAGCATTCGATCTATGGCCAAGCCAGTCAATTTTATGAGACTGACGCCGACGCTCGACAACATCTCAAGCAACTCGAACATAGCTGGGAACAAAGCCAGCAACAATTAAAAACAGCAACGGCAAAAACCGAAGAGCGGCTGATTGCCCAAGTCCAGCAGCAACGACAGGCCTTTGTCTCGGCCGAACAACAGTATCAGAAAAAACGACTGCTCCGGCAAAGCCAGCTGGTGATGTTGTGTCAGCAATTTCTGCAGCTCAGTGAAGGTGTTAACCGTAGTGACACCATTTTACGTTCTTCTAAATTATTAGGCTGTCTACAATTATTGGCACCAAGTGAAGGTGACCTGATCACGTCGGTACAGCAAAAATATAAACCTTTGTATAAAGCGGCTTTAAGTCTGAGATTATTAGATCACCTGCTGGAACGTGGCTTGATCACCAACAGTTATATTCTGCAAAAAGCGGCGCTTCGACTCACTGAACCTGAGCAAGATCACCCATGCCCATTTCGCAACGATGTACAAATTCCGCTGCTCATGGCGTTGTTGCTGCAAGATGTTGGACATTATCATCCGGACGCGATGACTGTGTTATGTGGCCCCTACGGCGAGCTACCACGCAGTCGTGAACTTGATGTCGAAGAACGACAGCAATTTTTGGAAGTAAGTTTACAATCCAGTTTGAGATTTTTATTGCAAGGGATTGGCGCACCCAAATACCGTGGTAACTCGCGAGTAGAGCGCGACGAATTTGATCAAAATGAACAGGACAAACTGGCGTTTGCCGCCACCTTAATGCGCAACGCCAACGCGCCAGGCGTGGGGATTGGTAATCTACTAAAAATTCCACAAGTGTATGCCTCTGCAGTTCTCCCAGGCCGCAATCGATTCGACTATCAAGCACTGCCCAAAGTGGCGCTGATATTAAAAAATGGCGCGACGCAGGGTCGCTATGATCCGAGAATGGCTGATGCGTTGCTGACGATCACCGGTATCTTTCCACAGGGCTATGGTATTGTTTTTTTACCAAAACCTCTGTCAGGCCAAGCCGCTGAGCGCTATGAGTTTGCCATTGTCAATTCATTGTACCCGCAGCAGGCCGAAGTCCCTCTATGCAGGGTCGTCACCCGCAACTTGCAGTTCCGTCATTCCGGACAAAACTGCACCATCAGCGTGGCCAATAATTTGTACTTTAAACCGGCGCGGCAGCAGCTTGCGGTGATTCCACAAGCAAGGCTCAGTGACATCTTAAGTAAATTATCATCGGGTTTTGAACCAGGCCAACTAAGACATATGCTGCCGCGTTATTGGCATCCGGATGAGTTTTTTGCAGATCCTAAACATCAGAATTTGTGGAACCGCACTGAACTTTTAAGTAACTAAATCCAAAATTTAAACCGGAGCCACGATGTCGGACATGGCACAGACTGAAAAACAAAAAATGCTTAGCCAGCAGTGGTTTAATCCGCGGGATCCCGAGCTTGGCAGTGCGCGAGCACGCGCCAAGAAACTATGCCGTGAATTAAATGACTGCACGCCTGAGGCTTTTAAAGCGTCACAGAAAATTGCCAGCCAGCTCTTTGGCAAGGTGCAGGGCTGTTATATCGAGCCTGATTTCTATTGCGACTATGGTTTTAATATTGAGTTAGGTCCAAGGTTTTATGCCAATCACCACTGCGTGATGCTCGATGCCGCGCCTATTCGGATTGGCGCCGACGTGATGCTGGGCCCTGCGGTACAGCTTTATACTGTCACACATCCACTGGACGCTGCTTTACGCCAATCCGGGATTGAACAGGCAAAACCTATCATTATCGGCAACCGGGTCTGGATTGGCGGTGGCGCAATTGTCCTGCCCGGTGTGGAGATTGGCGACGATGCGGTGATCGCGGCAGGTAGTATTGTCACCAAAAATGTTGCCGCAGCAACGATGGTGCGGGGAAACCCGGCACGACCGGTTCGCTCTCTGCACAACTTACCACCGCTCCCCACGCAGTTGGATTAAAAACGTCGTCGCATACCAACAACCGCTGACTCTACTCTAGACAGGCTGAAGTGAACACCGCACTTTTTATGCATGAAATAGAATGATTAGTGTCGAATTACAGCGAAATTATGCGCCTTTTTGTGATGATTCTTTGGGTACAATAGCAAGCTACATAGTGTGTTGGATTTTCTGCTGATGAACCGTAAGACCCCCTCGCTGGCTTTAATCATGTTATTAGCCGCTGTCATTGCTACTACGCCACTGGCAATTGATATGTATCTACCGGCGATGCCGCAACTGGCCGTTGCTCTGCAAACCGATGGCTTGATGGTGCAACAATCGCTGAGTATTTTTCTGGCCTTTTATGGGATCGGCATGTTGGTGTTTGGACCTTTGGCGGATGCGATCGGTCGTCGGCCGCTGGCGTTATGGGGTCTGGCGATATTTTTTCTGGCCAGTATATTGCTGAGTCAGACCGACAGTATTGAATGGTTTTTAACCTGGCGGGCATTGCAGGCCTTTGCCGGAAGCGCAGCGACAGTGGTAATCCCTGGCATTATTCGCGCGTTGTATCAGGAACATACCGCTAAAGGGATGTCCTATGTTTCGATGATGATGATGCTAGCGCCATTGCTTGCCCCGGCGATTGGTAGCATGGTGCTTTTTGTCGCCGACTGGTCGTGGATTTTTGTGGTGCTGGCAGGATATGCCTTCGTCATTGGCGTTTTAGCTGCCAAGTTTTTACCAGAGATTAGTACAAAAGCTGAACGCGGTCCGCTTAATTTCTTTGGCTCGTACAAAGTGGTGTTTGCCCATCGCCAGGCGCGGCCCTTTATCGCTATTTCAATGTTCGCTTCATTCAGCTTTTTCTGCTTTTTAACGGCAGTCCCTTTTGTTTATATTGAATTTTTTGGCGTCGACGAGCAAACGTTCAGTTTACTGTTTGGGATCAATGTGTTGATGCTCATTCTGGCAAACTTTACCAACAGCCGACTGGTCACACGTTTTGGCAGCCACCAAATGCTCAAAGCAGGTTGGTGCAGTGCAGCCGTGTTTGCAAGCGGGTTATTGGCAGTCAGTCTGGCTGGCTGGCCATTGTTGTGGACAGTACTGATGATTGCACCTTTGATGGCAAGTCTAAGCTTGATTGCCACCAATGCCGATGCGTTAATCCTGATTGCCTTTCCGAAACATAGTGGCACTGCAACCGCGGTGATTGGTACTTTACGCTTTGGCATTGGCGCCTTAGCCGGACCATTACTGGCCTTATTTGCCAACGGCAACACGGTACCTTTTGCGGCCTTGATGTTTGGTGGAGTGGTGGCCATTACCCTGGCACGGCAGTTTATTCAGCCACTGCCAGCAACAGCGGCTGCTTAGTAGAGCGCCAACTCAGATTGCAATAATGCCAAGATTTCCGGACTGCGACGTAACAAACGCAGTCTGGCAAATAATTGCTCCGCTTCCGGATACTGCAACTTTAAATAGCTGAACCATTGCTTGATCCGATTGGAATAATAGAGGCCTTTATCACCAGCAATTTCATACTCCGAATAACGCATCAATAGCGCCAACACATCCGGCCATGGCAGTGCATCACCGCCACCGGCAATCCGCGATGCCAGATTCGGCTGCGCCAGCGCACCACGACCTAACATGATATCGATACTTCCAGACTGCTCACGACACAACGCGGCATCCGCAGGTTGCCAGATTTCGCCATTGGCAATCACTGGAATGTCGACCACTTCGCGAATTTTGGCAATCCACGGCCAATACGCCGGCGGCCGGTAACCATCGGTTTTAGTACGGGCATGGACTGTCAGCTCGGTCGCGCCAGCGGCCGCTAGTGCTATCGCATTATCTAAAGTCAGGCTGGTGTCTTCGTAACCGAGGCGCATTTTAGCGGTCACCGGAAATTCTGCGGGTACTGCTTGTCTTACGGCATGCACAATCTTGTACAACTGCTCGGTTTCACGCAGCAATACGGCGCCACCTTTACTTTTATTGACGGTTTTAGCCGGACAGCCAAAATTCAAATCGATACCGGGCGAACCTAACTGCACGGCACGAAAGGCATTTTCGGCAAGCCATTGCGGCTCTTGCCCCAGCAATTGTACCCGTACTGGCGTGCCAGCCAGCGTTTTGCCACCTTGCAGAAGTTCCGGACATAAACGAGTAAAAACACGCGCCGGTAACAGCTGATCAACCACTCTGACAAACTCAGTGATGCACAGGTCAAAGCCGCCAATTTCGGTCAGCATTTCCCGCATCAGGTGGTCAACCACCCCTTCCATCGGCGCCAGAATAATTCGCATGCAACAGCCTCAATTTAAACGGCCGCCAGTGTAATTATTCTGCACACCAAAAGCCATCTGTGTCTTACTCTAAGAGACTAGAAACTATCTTTGTGAAAAAGCATGGCACCGAACGCCTAGGGTGACACACAGAGTTTTTACCGCCAGCCCGTTCTGAGTTACACTAAGCGAAGTTCACGAGTCAAAGAGTGTCGTCATGAGTTCGAGTCAAAAGTTAAAAAAGAAAATTAGTAAAAGAGCAAAGCAGAAGAAAAACATTCAGGTGAAAAACTCTATTCGGCTGAAAAACGCCAAGCAGGCTGAAGCTGCCGTAGAAGTGGCAGTCAATGTTGAAGAAAATCAGGACGATACAGCTTCAGGCAAAGACACCACCACCCCAGCAGCCGGCACCGACAACAACGGATAGTCGTTACACACGTAATTGCACGGTGACCAGCGCATGGTCACTGCTGTAACCATCCACGGCAAACACTGGCTGCACCAGATGTTGATCAACCAGCCACTGTCGCTGCACCCGTGGCGCAAATTCCGCAGATAACAAAATATAATCAAGGACCGAACCTTTGGCGCCATAATAATGGGTGGCAGCGCGCGCGCGGTCATTCAGGTTTTCAGTCTGCTGCTGTAGATGCCAACTATCCTGCAATTGCAAAGAAGCATCATCGACGCGTTGCTCTTGCAATAAAGTTTGCAGCAAAGGTGAGCTCAGTTCGTCATTAAAATCCCCCAGTAGCATCACCGGTAACTGGTCTTGCGCCCATTGCTCGGCGATGGCTTCCAGCAGCAAACCTGCTTCATGCCCGCGTTGCACACAGGCAGCCCAGCGACTAAGTGCTTCTGCGGCCGGTAATTGTTGCCCCTGCGCTAACGCTAAAGGCCGCCGTGATTTTAAGTGCACCACATAACAATTACACAGACCAAACTCTGGCAGTTGCAGCAGAGCACGCAGCGGCGCACGGCTGAACCTGAACTCTGTTAATCCGAGTGCAGTCGCTGCAGCTTTGGGAACTTCAACGGCGCAACTATGCAAAATGGGCAATTTAGACGCCAACGCAACGATGGGCTTTTGATAAACATGATCATCAACTAATGTCGGCGCTTCGGCCACCGCAAACCCGTCAAAACCTAGCGCTGCGGTTAATTGCTGGAGTGCATCAGTACTGAATACCTCCTGGAACGCGACTACGTCAGGTGCAACGTCCACTAAGATGCGGCGCAGCCAATCGGTTTTTTGTTGCCACTGCGCTGCGCTATAAATATTATCAAACTCGTAGCTGGCCTGAGGCGGCGCGGCAAAAT
>JAHJNE010000205.1 GCA_018820995.1 Gammaproteobacteria bacterium
CCTGAAGGTAAACGCATTCTGGCGGTAGATTATTCCCAAATAGAACTGCGGATCATGGCGCATTTGTCGCAAGATCAAGCGTTACTAGATGCTTTTGCTAAAGGACTAGATATCCACCGAGCGACCGCTGCCGAAGTGTTTGGCGTCACATTAGATGAAGTCACCACCGAACAACGACGCCGCGCTAAAGCAGTAAACTTCGGTCTTATCTATGGTATGTCAGCATTTGGCCTTGCGCGACAACTCGATATTGGCCGCAGCGAAGCTCAGCATTATGTCGATACTTATTTTGCGCGTTTCCCGGGAGTACTTTCCTATATGGAGCGCACCCGCCAACAGGCGCATGAACAAGGTTATGTAGAAACTTTGTTTGGTCGTAGGTTATATCTGCTCGAAATTCATAGCAAAAATGTAGCGCGCAAAAAAGGTGCTGAACGAGCAGCGATTAACGCTCCTATGCAGGGCACTGCCGCAGATATTATAAAAATTGCAATGTTGGCCGTTGATCGCTGGTTGCAGCAACAAGACCAAAGCAAAGTTCAGATGATTATGCAGGTGCACGATGAACTCGTGTTTGAAGTCGACGCAGCAATGTTACCTGACTTGCAACGGCAGATAGTCGAACTGATGCAACAAGCTGCTTCGCTTGATGTTCCATTGCTCGCGGAAGCTGGTTCAGGTATGAACTGGGATGAAGCGCATTAATATTTTTAAATATAAATGGAATTAATTGGAACTAGTTGCATGTTGCAACGTCTTATTAAGCGTGAACATCCACATTCCTGGTAATTCCCTTTTAGCCTCTGAACTTGCAGAGGCTTTTTCTTTTCTAGCTTTAGCTTTTCTACTTATATAAATCTGGTAATTTAATTACGAAACATCGTGAAAATATCATTTCAATTAATTTTTTTGTTGTTTTATTACGTAATGCGCTTGCTTTTTGAGCGGGCTTGAGTAAAATCGAATTCGTAGGGTACAGAGGTAAGATGTTCTATCTTTCAACATATTCAGGTGTTACAGCTTGATTATGAATAGAAAGTAGGCTTATTTAGCCGCCCCACTGCTTGCAGTGGGGCGTTTTTTTTATTCAAAGTATGAAAATTTACTAGATTTTCTAGAGTAAATACTTCAAACATTCGAAAATCTATGTATAATGGCGACGTCTTGCTAGCAAGACACCCTGTTGATTTGAAATTATTGATAGCTTCTCCCCGTTTGCTATGCCGGCTTCTCTCTGAGACGCCGGTTTTTCTTTTTTGGGAGATCGAGAATTGAAGCAACTAGCGAAAGTAATATAGATGAGTCAATTGCAGAGGTCGAAATAGAAGTAGAGAAGCGGTAACCGACGAACTAAATCAGTTACCACACCATAGGCCGTCATAAAAAATCAAGTTACTCTGCAGCAGGCGCTACATCTGTTCCATCACGACTATACCACTCGTCCAACACTTGCTCTAACTCAGTTAAACCTTGTTTGCTTAACGAACTGAAGGTATGCACAGTCACATCGCCCATAAAAGCTAATGAAGCTTCACGCACTTCCAATAAGGTTTTCTTACGAGGACCTGGGCTGAGTTTATCGGCTTTCGTCAGCAACAATAACACCGACAATTGACTTTCGACTGCCCAATGTATCAGTTGCTGATCCAAGTCTTTTAGTGGATGACGAATATCCATTAACACCACAAGTCCTTTTAGACTTTGGCGTTTCATTAGGTATTCACCCAGTGATTTTTGCCACTTTTCTTTTACCGCTAATGGCACTTTTGCAAAACCATAACCTGGTAAATCGATCAGTCGTTTTTCATCCGCAAGCCGAAAAGTATTAATTAATTGAGTCCGACCAGGTGTTTTACTGGTTCGGGCTAAACTATTTTGCCGGGTAAGCGTATTCAAAGCACTGGATTTACCGGCATTGGACCGCCCAGCAAAAGCCACTTCAATGCCGGTATCTGGTGGCAACGCGGTAATATCCGGGGCGCTGGTTAAGAAACTGGTCTGCTGATAATTAAATTTTGCCTTGTACACATCTCACTCCGACGTCAAATTTGGCTATAGTGTAGCGGATCTAGTTGATCTGAAGAAGCATTAGCCGCATGAATGGGATTTTATCTGGCTTAGTTTCGTGTAAAATAGACATAATTCTTAAGGTTATTATCTTTTGTGCCTGCGTTTTTGCAGGTTCACGCTGAACAGAGACGGATAAACATGAAAAAATTCGCACTTCCAGTCATGCTTTTTTTAGGGTTAGTAGGTCAGGTCTCCGCGGTTGAAGGCAATGCAGAAGCAGGCAAAGCAAAATCAGCCACTTGTGCAGCTTGCCATGGCCCTGATGGTAACAGTCCAACCGATATGTATCCAAAAATTGCTGGTCAGCATGCAGGATACATCTATAAGCAATTAAAAGAATTTAAAGCTGGCATGACTTCTGGCGGCAAAGAAGGTCGTAACAATGCCATCATGGGCGGCATGGTTGCGGCATTGTCAGATGAAGATATGAAAGATCTGGCTGTTTATTTCTCTAGCCAAACGATGAAATCAGGCACCACGCCTGAAGATGTAGTGGCTCGTGGTCAGAAATTGTTCCGCGGTGGCGATATGGATCGCGGTATTGCAGCATGTATTGCTTGTCATGGTCCACGCGGTGTTGGTCATAGCTTGGCAAATTTCCCTAAAATATCTTTCCAACACCCTGCTTATATCAAAACGCAACTTGAGTCATTCCGAAACGGCAGCCGTGCGAATGATATGAATGGCATGATGCGTGATATCGCGAAGAAACTGACTGACGACGACATTGAAGTGTTATCGAAATATTTGGGTGGTCTGCATTAATTGTGGAGCGCAATTAAATTTTTCCATCACTAATTGCCCGTTTGCATGTGTCGATCAAAAAAGCCGGAACTTTCCGGTTTTTTTGATCTGTGAAAATACAAACTCTTTCAATAAGTGTTCACTTCATTCCACTGCGTCAATAATTCGGCTGTGCATAATTATCCTAATCTCCGACCGCAGCATCATCTTTAACCACTTTGACATTTACATCTAAAAAGTACAGATAGTGCATTCAATGTCATCTCGATGACTTTTGTTAACTACACACATGTAAGATATATCTCACACGGCCCGTAAGATTTTCGCCCAAAAAAAATGCAGCTATTTAACAGTCTTACCCCACAAATAACGCTAACCAACTGATTTTATTTGACACTAAAAAATGGTTCACTTTTTTTATGGTTTTTTTTTGTACATAGTCTTGCCATTCTCCCTAATAGGTGTAAATTAAACCCCGTTACAGATAGTAACAATTCAACAAAATGGAATATTTAGCACGGAAAGCATTAGTGCTTCGGTACATTCATCAAGACATCATCACTGGTGTCAGCGTTTTTAACGCGACCATGGAAGATTTAAAAAGTATTAGGATGATCGCGAATAATTATTTGTATAGGGAAATGACCTAACAATATATGGAAACTGACCAGACAGGGTGTCTCACGTAAGTCAGGATGATTTCAACAAATTCAGCACCTTTTAGTGCAAATCTTCTAGCGGCGGCAAGTTTCACTTCCCGCCGTTTTGTTTTATCTGGATTCAGGTTTTATCACCCAGCAACTCATTGTCACAAATGATTAATGGACTGGAATAACACCAGAAACACTGTCTCAATTTAATTTCTTTCAATCGCACTAATTGGTTAAAACACAACACTGCACGAAATACATAGGCAGCGTGGCGAAAACTGGTTAAAATACGCGCCCTTTTCTACAGGTAGACATTATGACTCGCAAAAAGAAAGCACGCACCTCTGGCCAGATTGGTCTTCGCCATAAACCAGCATCAGAAGCCCGCCAGGAACGTGAACGCCCTGTAGAAACCAAGAAAAAAGGTGCTGGCTTAAAGTCTGGCAGCCGGAACTCGGCCCAAACAGATCAAACCGCAGAAACCGGTAATAAAAATAAAGACCCACGCCACGGCAGCAAAACTCCAATTGCTCTGGTAGTCACCGTTGCTGAGAAAAAATTGCTTTCACCAAAAACCGAACCTAAAGCATTACTTGCCAAGGCAAAACCAGTTGAGATCCCACCACAAGTTGAATTAGAACAAATTGAGCAGGATGAAAAACTGCAGGACTTGCTGGAACGGATGGAACAAGGCGAAACGCTGACTGGCAAAGATGCCAAATACTTTAACTCCAAAACTGCGCGCCATGCGGAATTGCTGACTTTACTCGGTCTGGACATTGAAGAAGACGAAGAAGCTGAAGAAGAATTAGACGAACTGGCTAAACTGGAACAGGTTGACTGGCGTAAAGACTTACTCGGTGAATAACGGACGGACTATTTAATGTGGTATGCATTGTTTGGGCTGGGTGCATTCATTGTTGCCGGCCTGGCGTTTTATCTTGGACAGATACTGTTTCAATTGCGGTCGCAACAACAACGGCAACAGCAAGCTTTACTTGAACAACAGAAAAAACAGGCTGAACATCAGCAATATTTGCTCGACAGCATTGTACTCATTGGTAAAGCCACACTAGAACAACAGTGCGAATTATCAGAAGCGGCACTTAGAATTTGGGTATTGTTAGAAAACCTGCAACCCGATTTGGCCGTTGCTAGCCGTTGGCCAGGTCTGTTTGCGATGTATGATTGCGTGAAAGCGATGCCAACGCATGAAGCGCGAAAGCAAACCGACAAAAAAGAAATACGCAGGTTAGATCATATCCGCCAGCAGATGGAAATTGATCTAAAACGCTCGATTGAACAAGATATAGAGCAATTGTTGGCACTGTTACAACAACGCCACTGACCACATCCTGATGACGACACAACATTAAAGCTACACGGACCAATGTTTTAGCAAAACGCCTATCCGTGTAGTTATATGTTTGATGATTAAACCACGGCACCGTTTTAACTTCTGGATGAAAGCGGCAGCTACTTAAGCAATGCCGCCGCCACCATGAAGTCTCAATACATCCTCTGTTACTGCTTATAGATCACGCCGGACTTCATTACAAAACTAACTTTACCCATCAGATTGATATCCGCCAATGGATCGCCTGGCACCGCAACAATATCTGCAATTTTACCAACTTTGATACTGCCCAGTGTTTCGGCCACCCCTAACAGCTTCGCACCTTCGATAGTGGCACTTTGTAGCGCTTCAATAGCTGGCATACCAGCTTCGGTCATAAAGACAAATTCGCGCCAATTATCGCCATGCATGCCAACGCCTGCATCAGTGCCGAAAGCGATTTTGACACCCGCTTTGTAAGCGCGGGCAAAAGTTTGCTGAATTAACGGTCCAATAGCGGCCGCTTTTAACCGAACCATTTCTGGGAAAAACCCAGGTACTTTGGCCTTTTCTGCCACATACTTACCGGCACTAATAGTCGGTACAAAATAAGTACCATATTGTTTCATCAGCGCCATGGTTTTCTCATCCATAAAAGTACCGTGTTCAATGGAGCTGACACCCGCCTTGATTGCGCGTTCCATACCTTCTTTCCCATGCGCATGCACAGCAACAGTAAAACCATAGTCTTTGGCCGTATCAACAATCGATTTGAGTTCGTCGTCTTTAAACTGCGCGTTCATGCCACTTTTCGCCACACTCAACACACCACCGGTGGCGGTAATCTTGATCAAGTCGGCACCTTCCTTGTACCGCTGACGTACTGCTTTTCGTGCATCTTCGACGCCATTAATCACGCCATCGGCCGGCATTGGATCTCCCATTCGATCGAACGAAACACCATTGGTTGGATCGGCGTGTCCACCGGTGGTCGCAATAGCCGTGCCTGCAGTAAAAATTCGTGGGCCTTCGGTGTAACCAGCATCAATGGCCCTGCGCAGAGCCGTGCTAATGTGATGGCTGTCACCCAACTCACGAACGGTGGTAAATCCGGACATTAGTGTCCTTTTGGCATACACCGCACCGCGCAGTGCAACATCCGCTTCATTCATGGTGAACCCTTCGCTATAAGATGTCGGGCTACTTTGATACGAGAAATGGGTATGCATGTCCATCAAACCAGGCAGCACCGTGTGTTTACTCAGATCAATCAGCGTATCGCCACTACCTGGTTGGCGATACCCACTTTCAATTCCACTGATTTTATCGCCTTCAACGACCAGTGTTTGTTGTCGTAGTACCTGCGTCCCTTCAGCGGTAATCACCGTACCGGCGTGAATTAATGTCGCAGCGGGTGCAAGCAGCGGTAGTAAGGCACCGCTACATAAGATCATTTTAATTGGTTTCATTCTGGTTCCCGGATAATGAACCAGCGACATTGGCTGGCTCTTGGTTCGTTTTAATGCCATCACTTTGTGTTGGATCAAATCTTAATAAATCACAGTGCTTATACTGCTACCAGTTAAGAATAGGCGAATGCGATATGAACACCATGATTTGGGACGAAGCTCTGATCCGTAAGTACAATACAAAAGGCCCACGTTATACCTCTTACCCAACCGCACTGTTGTTGCGCACTGATTATGCTGCAGAAAATGCCCTTCAGGCGCTTGCACACAGTGGGGATGAACTCAGTTTATACGTACATTTGCCGTTCTGTCGGCAACTCTGTTATTACTGTGGTTGCAATAAAGTCATTAGCCAAGACCAAACCAAGGCTGATCGCTATTTGCAAGCGCTCGCGACAGAAATGCAGTTTTATCAAAAGGTCACAACCAACAAACACGTCAGTCAATTGCATTTGGGGGGTGGCACACCGACATTTTTAGATCACCCACAACTGCAGCTGTTAATGCAGCAACTGCGTCAATATTTCCACTTCACAGCCGACGCGGTACTCAGTATCGAAATTGACCCACGAAGCTGTGATATCGACAAACTGCGTTTGTTGCGTGAACTTGGCTTTAGCCGGGTTAGCTTTGGCGTGCAGGATTTTGATGAAAAAGTACAATTAGCCATCCACCGCCAACAAAGTTTTGTGTTAGTAGAATCACTGGTCGTTGCATCCAGACAACTCGGTTTTAGCTCAGTCAATCTGGATTTAGTCTACGGGTTGCCGTGGCAACAGCCAGACAGCTTTGCGGATACATTACAACAAGTGATTACACTGGACCCGGACAGAGTTTCTTTATTTAGCTACGCCCATTTACCCGAGCGTTTTGCCGCACAACGCAAAATTCCGAACGAAGCACTGCCAGATGCGAAGCAAAAACTGGCACTGCTGGCGCTGGCAGTAGATCGATTAGGTCAGGCCGGATTCCAAGCAATTGGCATGGACCATTTTGCCAAAGCACATGACAGTCTGGCGATTGCCCAGCGCGAAGGCCGGCTACAACGCAACTTCCAAGGTTACACCACGGATAACTGCGCATCGATGCTAGGGCTTGGCGTCTCCGCGATTAGCCAGGTCGGCGACCAAATCTGGCAGCATCAAAAAGACCTGAACCTGTACTATCGCCAGCAGACCGACATCGGGCATAGCATTGATAAAGGCATGTCATTAAGTCTTGATGATCAAATCAGAGCTGATGTGATTGCAGAACTCATGTGTAATTTTCAGCTGAATACCGAATCATTTGCCCGCAAATGGCAGATTAATTTTCAACAATACTTTGCCAACAGCCTGGCACAATTGGCTTCATGCCAACAAGATGGTTTGATAGTAGTCACATCACAGCAACTAACGGTCACAGCGCGAGGCAGACCTTGGGTGCGAATACTTGCAGCCTGTTTTGACGCCTACCTGCTGCCGCAAAGTCAGCAATATTCGCAGGTTGTTTAAACCACATCCTCCGCCAAACCTAAACTGAATTGATAACCGCCACTTTGCAGCACAAAGTGGCGCTGATTATCGATCAGCTTCACATTTGCTTGCTCAGCCAATTGGTAAAACACCGATCTGCTAAATTTAGCTGTCAATCCACGTGGTAACTGCAAATAGGGCAAAGCCAACCCTGAACCTGGCTCGGCTTGCAACGCAACCGGATATTCAGGACTGATTAAGTAATCTGCCTCTAAATTAGTCGTGACTTGCAGTACTGGACCCGCATCACTAACGTGCCAATGCCAATTGACCAACACAAATGGGGCGTCGTCGACCTGGATAGCAACTTCCTCAACTGGCGTCGTCAGCACATAGTTGTCACTTTTGCGCTGTAAAACTGAACTGAATAGTTTGACCAACTCAACACGACCAATCGGGCTTTGTTGGTAAAACCACTGACCTTCACGGTCAATCCGGATCGGGATCTCGCCGCAATAAGGCGGATGCCATGATTCCAAAGGCGCGCTGCGTCCTTGTTGTAGCTGCTGTTGAAGCAGTGAAAGATCCATAAAGCAGCTCCATCAAGTAAAGGTCTTGTTGCTATGCGATTGAAATGACGTTTGCACATGCAGCATAAGCCGAATAGTCGGTCACTGGTCGGTTTTGCAGGTACCAAAACCGCACAATAGCGCAGTTTCGCGTTATGATTATAGAGCCGGAACGAACACAACATCTATCTGATGAATTCGTTCAACCTAAACCACAACTGGAAGGAGCATCGGTTTTGCTAAACCAAATATTAGAATATATCGATAAAAATCAGGAAATTATAATCTCAACCGCCATAAATCTCACCATTGCGATCCTCATCTTTTATATTGGTCGAATGTTGGCTCGTGGTGTCTCTTCACTGGTAGGTAAAGCGCTGTTACATCGCAAAGTTGATAGCGCTGTGGTGTCATTTTTAGCTAGTATTGTTTACGCCGCCATGTTGATCGCAGTCATTCTGATTGCACTGTCGCATCTTGGCATTCAAACCGCATCTTTTATCGCTATTTTAGGTGCCGCAGGCCTCGCAATCGCCTTAGCTCTGCAGGGTTCATTGTCTAATTTCGCCTCCGGCGTGCTGATAATTGTATTCCGGCCTTTTAAAGCAGGTGATTTTGTTGAGGTCGCAGGCATTAGTGGTGTGGTTGAACGAATTGATATTTTCCAGACCATTTTTAAAACCGGGGACAATAAAAAAATTATTGTGCCGAACTCGCAAATAACCGGTGGCGCTATTGTGAACTATTCCGCCGAGCCACGGCGTCGGGTCGATCTGACCATTGGCATCAGCTACGATTCTGATTTACGTAAAGCAAAACAACTACTTCAAGACATTGTCAGTGCAGATAGCAGAATTTTAAAAGACCCTGCGCCAGTAATTGCGGTCAGCGCGCTTGCCGATTCATCGGTCAACCTGATTACACGATCTTGGGTAGAAGCAGCCGACTATTGGCAGGTTTATTGGGATACGTTAGAACAAGTGAAACTGACATTTGATCAGGAAGGCATTGAAATTCCTTACCCACAAATGTCCTTACATCTGAAAAAAGAGGAAAAGGAATGAAACTGAATACACCACTGCTGATGTCTACCTTGATACTTTGCAGTTTTGCCACTCAGGCAGAAGAAGCTGTAAAACCATGGTCAACGTCAGCAGAACTAGGCGCTATCGCGACGTCTGGCAATACCAAAGGCACCTCAATCACAGGTAAGATCGACAGCAAACAAGAGCTGGAAAATTGGAGCAACGAGTACGCCTTTGCCGCTTTTTATAAAGAAGACGAACTCACCAATGCTGCGGGTGAAAAAGTCACTGAAAAATCTGCCGAACGTTTTTTTATCTCTGGCAAAGGTGGCTACAAATTAGATACTGATCACGCCAAGCTGTATATCTTCGGCTCTTATACCGACGACACTTTTGGCGCCTATAAAAAGTATGCCTTAGTGTCTGTGGGTTATGGCGACAGGCTTTATCAAGACGACACCAAGACTCTAGAAGCAGAGGTAGGTCCGGGTTATTACTCCGGCCGGACTTCGGACGACACCACTGAAAATGGCGCAATGGTGCGGGCAGCAGCCACACTGAATTGGAAAATATCTGATACTGCTGGTTTTAAACAAACGCTAAGTGTCGAAATGGGTGAAAACAACACCAGAACTGGTGCTGAATCATCCATCAGTGCCAAAATTAATGGCAGCATGCAGATGAAAGCAGCATTTTTGGTGATGAATGACAGCGACGTGCCACTGGGCAAGAAAAAAACCGACACTCAAACTTCGTTGACGTTGGTTTATTCATTCTAAATATCCACCGATATCCGGTTATTTCTGACCGGATCCTTTCCCTTTAGGACCCACAAGCTTTCGGATTGCACTTTGCATTCACCGGGAGTTTGTGGTCTTTTCAAAGACTTGAGCTACGCTTAAATTAGTAAACTGCCACATCATAAAACAAACTCAACTTAACATTAATCTTACAAATTGCCTTTGGATTGATGCACCAAGGTAATACCAAGCTTGAAGTAACAGGCCTTAAAACAGGAAGCCAATGACAATGGCGGAAGAAGGAACGTCAATGCAAGGTAAAACACCTACCGGAGATATGTATCCACTGCTGGCAGTGGTTTTATATACCATCTTTGCCGGTAGCTGGTTAACTGAATTAGATTTGCATCTGACCTTACAGCTGATGCCCGAAGATCATGCGCAGCAGTTGCACTTTTATAATGGCTGGTTGTTACTTATCGTATCGCTGTGGCTAATGAGTTGGTTTTATCTACAACGACGTCAGTATCAACAATTGGCTATTACCACCCATCAGCGCTTTGACAGCACCTTTGGCCAATCAGCTGTAGGCATGGCTCATGTGAGTAATGAAGGCGACTTTTTAAGAGTCAATCAACGCTTCTCCCAAATGCTGCAATATGATGCTGAGTCATTAATTGGCCGCAGTTTTCATGATGTGACTCATCCTGATGATTTGGCAGATGACCTGCTAAAAGTCGAAGCATTAAAGCAAGGCAGTATTGAGCATTACGATCTGGAGAAACGTTACCGTCGCCGCGATGGCAGTTATTTCTGGGCAAACTTATCGGTATCAATGCAACCGGAAACCAGTACTGAAGCTGCATTTTTTGTCGCCGTTGTCGAAGACATCGATGCAAAAAAACAAGCCATGCTGGCGCAGGAATCGAGCGTTGCTCAGGTAAAATTGCTGCTCGATGCTACAGGAGATGCCATTATCGGCATCGCCGCCAGTACAGATATTACTTTTATTAACCAGGCGGCTTTGCAGCAGCTGGGCTATAAGGCAATATCCCAGGTGCTGGGTTTGCCCATGCTGACGCTCATCGCCAAAAACAAAACTGCGCTGGCAGCCTGGCGGGATATCGCCGCTCTTATCGAAAAACCGGCAGCTATACATGGCGAGACTGATTTACTCGTCGACCGGAACGGAGATGTGCTTCCGTGCGCTTACCGGGTGATGCCGGTGCCGCAATCAGAAGATGGCACGGTGCTCGTTCTGTGTTTCCAGAATATTCGCGAGCGAAGGCAGCAACTTCTAAAACAGCATGCCAAAACTCATTTATTGCACCGCTTGCTGGACAATGCCCCTATCGAAGAACTGTTGACCGAGTTGGTCAATTTTGTTGAACAACAATTTCCAAATCTGAAGTGCTCAATTTTACTGGCTGATTTACCAAAGCAGCTGTTACGCGTTGCAGCAGGACCAAGCCTGCCGGAAGAATATAACCAGCAGGTCGATGGTCTGCCAATCCGTTATGGTAACGGTTCTTGTGGTACCGCTGCAGCTTCCGGCAAACCGGTGTTTGTCAGCAATGTACGGACTGATATGTTATGGCAAGATTTTCAAGCTTTGATAAAACCTTTTGACTGGTTACAAGCCTGCTGGTCTACACCTTTTTTCAGTAGTCAAAAAATACTGCTGGGTACATTTGCCGTTTATTCTGCGCAAACCCGCGAACCGACGCCTGACGAGCAGGATTTAATTCAGTTTACCGTCAGCCTCGCTGCCTTTCTGGTAGAGCGCAGCGACTCAAAAAACAAGTTTGATTTACTATCAAAAGCAGTGGAACAAAGCCCTATCGCAGTGATCATTTGCGATGCTGCTGGCTATATATCCTATGTAAATCATCAATTTGATCAACTTACAGGCTTGCAATCTACCGCCATTATTGGGCAACAGTTGAGTAGTATTTACCCTGCCTCATTGCAGCCGACCATAACAGAAGCGATGCAACAAGTTATCGCAGGTACGGAGCTGACGCAGGGTCAGCTGGAAGTATTGCGAACCGATGGTCAGGTGTACTGGCAAAAATATTCTTTACGCGCCATCGTCAATCAAAAACAACAACAAAGCCATTTATTGCTGGAAATTGAAGATATTACGGTGCAAAAACGCGCTGAGCAGCAATGGATGGAAAGTGAACTGCGCTTTCGAACTTTGCTCGACAATATGCCGGAAATTTCGGTGCAGGGGTATGAAGCGGACGGCACTACTTTTTACTGGAACAAAGCCAGCGAAAAAGTCTATGGCTACAGTAAAGAAGAAGCAATTGGCAGTAGCTTACTGGATTTAATCATTCCGGAATTTATGCGCGATGGTGTGAAACAGGCCATTACGAACATGGCGGAAACCGGCGAGCGAATTCCTTCAGACGAGTTATTATTACGTCGCAAAGACGGCAGTATGGTGCCAGTGTACTCGGGTCATGCAGTGGTTAAACTGAAAGACCGGCCGGCGCAAATTTTCTGTATGGATCTCGATTTAACCGAACGAAAAAAACAAGATGAAGCCTTAAGGTTATCGTCTGCCGTATTTAACAGTAGCCGCGAAGGCATCATTATTACGGATACCAATCGTCAGATTATCTCAGTCAATCCCGCATTCGAAAAGCTGTTTGGCTACACACAAACTGAGCTCATTGGTCAAACGCCCACGATATTGCGCTCTGGTAGACATAGCCCCGAGTTTTATGAACAAATGTGGAACATGCTGGAGCAACAACACTATTGGCAAGGTGAAGTGGTGAATCGCCGCAAAGATGGTGAGACCTTACCATTGCAGCTCAGTATTAGCGCTGTTTTTAATGAACAAGGAGAAGTGAGCCACTACGCCGCCATTTTTACAGATTTGTCGGAAATTCGCGCTACAGAAGCCGAAATGGCATTTTTGTCCGATCATGATGAGTTGACCCATCTACCGAACCGACACTTATTTTTACAACTGGTGGAGCAGGCATTAAAAGTTGCCCGGCGCGATAGCCTGGGTTGCGCCGTATTGGTATTGGATTTAGACCATTTTAAAGACGTCAATGACAGCTATGGGCACGAGTTAGGGGATGAGTTATTACAACAGGTCTCAAAAAAATTAAAACATCTGTGCCGTGATGTTGATGTCCTGGCGAGGTTGGGCGGCGATGAGTTCGCGATATTAATGACGCAGCTGCTATCCCCAGAAGATGCAGCCAGAATGGCGACCAAACTGATCGCTGAGTTAAAACAACCTTGGTTATTGGCGAACCTTTACGAAGTCACTTTAGGTGCCAGTATTGGCATTAGTGTTTATCCACAACATGCCAGTAGTACCCTCAGTTTGTTACAAGGCGCGGATGCCGCCTTATATAAGGCAAAAGCGGCCGGCCGAAATACCTATACCTTTTTCTCCGACGAATTTACTCAGGCCGCTCGTGACCGTTTGACCATTGAAGCTCGTTTGCGCAAAGCGATTCGGGAAGGGCAATTACGGGTATTTTATCAACCGCAAGTAGAAATCTATAGTGGCAGGATTATTGGCGCTGAAGCTCTGGTCCGTTGGTTCGACCCGGAACAAGGGATGATTTCACCGGTTCGGTTTATTCCAGTCGCTGAAGCTTGTGGGTTGATCAATGATATTGGCCGTTTTGTATTGCATGAGACTTGTCGACAAGGCCAGCAATGGCTGGAACAAGGGTTACCCAAGTTAACGCTGGCCGTCAACGTATCCCCTATTCAGTTTAAGCGCTTTGATATGAAAGCACTGGTCACTGAAACCTTAGCTGCGACCGGTTTTCCGCCGCATGCTTTAGAGTTAGAACTCACTGAAAGCGCATTGATGGAGAACGAAGAAACCGTCATTGCCACACTCAACCAGTTGCGAGGGCTGGGGATCCGGCTCGCGATCGATGACTTTGGCACTGGCTATTCATCGCTGGCCTATCTAAAACGCTTTCCGTTAGACGTACTCAAAATTGATAAAAAGTTTATCGATGATATTCCTGGCAGTAGCGATGATATGGAAATAGCAACCGCCATTATTGGGATTGCCCATACCCTTGGCTTTAAAGTACTGGCAGAAGGGGTGGAAACTGCAACCCAATTGGAGTTTTTGCGCCAACAACGCTGCGACCATTATCAGGGTTATTATTGCAGTCCGCCGGTGCCTGCCGACAAATTCGAATTATTGCTGCAACAGCAAATGCATCACA
>JAHJNE010000206.1 GCA_018820995.1 Gammaproteobacteria bacterium
ATCAACCATTCCATATTATCGTGAAATAAACACCCAGGTTCAGTTGCGCTTAGGTGGACTGCACAGTGCAAAAATTTTGCTGGCCAGTGTCGACTTTGCGGAAGTGGAGTTATTGCAACGTCAAGGCGACTGGCAAGCTGCAGGTATGCTACTGGCACAACAGGCTCTTTCATTGCAAAGTGCCGGCGCTGACGGCATTGTCCTTTGTACCAATACCATGCACAAAGTGGTACCCGCGATTGAAGCCGCCATTGACATTCCGTTGCTGCATATTGCAGACGCCACAGCGGAACAAATTCAGGCGCATGGCATGCAGCGAGTGGCATTATTAGGTACGCGCTTTACAATGGAGCAGGACTTTTACAAACAACGGCTACAGGACCGTTATCAGCTGCAAGTACTGACCCCAGATGAAGATGACAGGCGACTGGTGCATGACATTATTTATCAGCAGTTGTGTCATGGCATTATCCGTGAAGATTCACGACAGGCTTATCAGCGGATTATGCAGCAATTAGTGGTACGGGGAGCGCAGGCAATTATACTCGGATGTACTGAAATTTCTTTGCTCGTCAGTGCAAAAGATGCCCAAGTGATGTTATTTGATACCACCCAAATTCATGCCCAAGCCGCGGCACAGTGGGCGTTAGCCAATTGACAAGCTAAACCGTTGTGCTTGGTTGCAAGCAATGCGAAACAATCCATATCCATATCCATATCCTTTTGCTCTGCGACTTTTGTCGCAGAAAAAGCTTGCCAATCTGCGACATAAGTCGCAGTATAGGCTATTCATTCTATTCTGAAGTGCAGTGATGCAACAACCTACCGCCCCTGAATTAGAGATTCTAAAATTACTTTGGCAAAAACAACCGCTTACTGCGCGTGAGCTCCATGATGAGTTGGCGCCGGTTTTTGGCTGGGGTTATTCATCGACCCGTAAAACGCTGGAGCGGATGGGTGAGAAAGGCTTCGTCGCGGTGCAAGGGCAAGGCAATAGAAATATCTACTTCGCGACATTGGATAAAATGTCCACACTTGCTGGTTTTGCTCAGGATTTCGCCAAACGGGTATTCGAGCTCGATGGGCCTTTACCAGTAGCCATGTTCGCAGACAGTAAATTGATCAGTGCGGCTGAAATTGCTGATCTGGAAAAATTGCTGCTAAAGCTGGCAACTGCGCCGGATGACGTTCCTGATCACTCGCAGGAGCACTGACATGACTAGCGTGCTATTGCTGAAGTTGGCAGTTTTTACTTTGTGGACAACGGTGCTGGTGCCGTTGGTGATGTTTGTACAGCGTCGAACTCCCGCACTGCAACAGTGGCCGGCGCTTCATTGGTGGTTATTGCTGCTCTCTACGGTACCGTTATGGCCTCAATGGCAATGGCCGGTAGCAATACAGTTGCCAACGACCTTCTGGCTGGATGCGACACAGCACATTGGACAGTTCACCGCCATCGGGCCAGAACCGGTGCTGACCACATTGCTAACGTATGACGCTCTGTTTCAAATACTGCTCTTTGTGATCGTGATCGGAGCTTGCTGGCATTTACTCCGGCTGGCGAGGCAATATCGGCAAATCTATTGTTTGTATCAGCAAGCAAAGCCTGTCGCATGGTCAGAACTTTTTGCCAACGATCAACCTTTGCCTGTACTGAAAGTACTCAATTTCAATTTACAAATCCGGCAACATGGACTGGCGTTGTCGCCTTTTATTTTTGGCGGGCGACAGCCGGTGTTAATGTTACCTGCTTACTTCTGGCATTTTAGCAATCGGCAACGCGCTTTGTTGTTGGCGCACGAGCTACAGCATTGGCAACGACGCGACCCATGGCAATTGTTTTGCTGGCGGGTGATTGTCGCTGTGGGTTGGTTTAATCCGGCTTTACGTTATTTCGAACGGGCTTTTTGCCGGGCGATGGAAGTGACCGTTGATCGGCTGGTGCTGACGGCACAACCAGAGCAAGCCTTGTTGTATGGTCAGACGCTTATTAGCAGTCTGAAACTTTGCCAACAACAGGCCAATCCGGGAGTTGCCAGTTTTATTCAGGTTGCTGGCGATGATGCCGGCTACCGACAACGACTGGCGGCTTTATTTCAAGCCAACACTCCCAGTATAAGGCTTCAACGTTGGTTACCTCCATCGGTGCTCGGTCTGGCGATGCTGATAAACGTCGGTTGCAGCATACTTCAGGGGCAGACTGCGCAACCCGGAAAATGGCAGCTGCCCGTCGCAGTCGCGAAGGTCAATTCTGGTTTTGGCTCCGTCAGCGCTGTACGTAACCATCGGCCACATCAGGGGATCGATTTTGCCGGAAGCACCGGCGATCCGGTTCTTGCCAGTGAAGATGGAGTCGTCGTCGTTGCCGATAGCTATAGTTTGAATATTAGGCTGGGCAATACGGTGTTATTGGACCACGGTCATGGTTATCAGACTTTGTATGCGCATCTTGATAGATTTTTGGTGCAACCAGGAACAAAAGTCCGCGCTGGTCAGCAGATAGGGGCAGTTGGGGCGACAGGTGTTGCCACTGGGCCACATTTACATTTTGAGTTATTACACCAAGGTCAACAGCTTGACCCGACATCAAAGCTGCAGTGGAGCCGGTAATTTTTTAGTTGTACAGCATCCGCCAAAATTGGGCGATGCTGTTAAATGTTGATGAGATCGGAGTGAATTCATGGGTTTTAAGTATCGGCAATGTTTGCTGCTGACTTTGTTGTGTTGCTGTTTTCAGTTATTTGCGAGTACCGAAGACCTCACTGAACAACAATTGGTGGCGGCTTTTGAGCAAGAGTTTAATCAAAAACTAAGTAAGGCCAGAGTCCCTGGCGGCGCTTATGCCATTGTTAAAAAT
>JAHJNE010000207.1 GCA_018820995.1 Gammaproteobacteria bacterium
AGGACCACGAACCTGTGCGCCCGTACGCTTAGCTGTGTCAACGATTTCCATAGTTGACTGATCGATCAAACGGTGATCGAACGCTTTCAGACGGATGCGAATCCTTTGATTACTCATAAACCAAAGCCTCAAAGAGCAAAAAAGAGCAAAAATAAACAAGGGCTATCTACCAATTAAATGGAGAATGCCTCTGCACCATGTTACGTTTGCCCCCCAATCGGGGGCACTGTAGTTGCTTGGTCACTACCCAGCTATAAGCTGGCGTCTGACCAGAGCACCCGTCATTTAAAATGACCGGCCGCGCATTATACTCAACTGAACCAGAAACACAAGTGCTTGTCGATTATTTGAGCACGTTTAGTAAAACGTGCTGAGCCCGGCATCTTTCAACTCAGAATAACTCATCTCTCATTTCAACCAATGCATTGATCGGTTGACGGATGATAGCGATAAGTCCCCAAGCTTTTGGCATGACCCGTTCAAAATAGAACCGCGCTGTCAGTTGCTTGCTTTCTATAAAATCAGCGCTGTGTTTTGCAGGGTCGAGCACTGCTAATGTTTGATGCCACATGTACCCGTATAACAAGTAGCCTGATAGGTCGAGAAAGTCGCAAGCCAATGCTGGTAGCAGTCGGGTATCGCTTTTGCCCGCAACCAATAATTCACTGACCACGTTTTTGTATTCAGCCAATAAAGCGGATAACTCCGGATGAGGCTGAATCGTCAGTTTTTCTGAGATTTCCGCCAACATTGCATGGAGTGCTTCGCCATTGTCAGCGGCGACTTTACGTACAGCGAAATCCAAGGCCTGAATACCGTTCGTACCTTCGTAAATCTGAGCAATCCGGACATCCCGCACCAACTGTTCCATACCCCATTCCTGAATATAGCCGTGGCCACCGAACACTTGTTGTGCAGTGACACATGCATCTAGGCCACGATCTGTCATAAAAGCTTTGGTCACAGGGGTGAGCAAGTTTGCTCGTGCTTCGGCCTTTTTGTCGCCAGAATATTTGGCTTGGTCGAGCTGCTGCGCAACGTACACGGAAAAGCTACGACCGGCTTCGTTCATTGCTTTTACGTTCAGAAGCATCCGACGAACATCGGCGTGTCCAAGAATTGGATCTGCTTTGTTGGTATCTTTACCGATCGTTCTGCCCTGCAATCGCTCTTTTGAATAAATTAGCGCATTTTGATAGGCCCGTTCTGCTGCGCCGAGGCCTTGACTGCCCATCGCAAGCCGCTCGTAGTTCATCATGGTAAACATGCAGGCAAGACCTTTATTGGCTTCACCAATTAGATATCCAATCGCACCGTCAAAATTCATCACACAGCTCGCCGAAGCATGGATGCCCATTTTGTGTTCTACGGAACCACAACTCAGTTTGTTTCGCTCACCAAGACTACCATCGGTATTCACCAGAAATTTAGGAACTAAGAATAGCGAGATACCGCGACTGCCTGCAGGTGCATTTGGCAACTTAGCCAATACCAAGTGAATAATATTTGTTGTCAAATCATGTTCACCAGCGGTAATAAAAATTTTACTGCCACTGACGCTATAACTCCCGTCTGCAACTGGTGTTGCCTGAGTACGCATAATACCCAGATCTGAACCGGCATGCGATTCTGTCAGACACATAGTTCCTGACCACTCGCCACTGTAGAGTTTGGGCAGATAGGTTGCTTTCGTTTCTGAGTCGGCATGCTGGTTCAGGGCAACACAAGCACCGGCAGTAAGGCCTGAATAAAGAGAAAATGCGATATCAGCACTGCACAACATTTCTTCATACATGCTTGCAAGTGTCTTCGGCATCCCCATTCCGCCATACTCTGGGTCCCCAGCGAGTCCAGTCCAACCACCTTCACAAAGTTGCTGATAACAAGTTTTATAATGCGCTGGGGTCGTCACTTCGCCGTTATGCCAATACACACCTTGCTGATCCGCAATTTTAGATTGCGGCGCAATGAGCTCTGCAGCCATCTTTGCAGCTTCTTCCAAAATGGCTGATGCAGTCTCCTTATCTAACATATCTTTCAGATCATTTGATTGCTCCCAGTATTTCTGCGTTTGCCAAAGATCAAATAGATTAAAGTACATATCTGTTAACGGGGCTTGGTAGTGGCTCACGATGATTCTCCATCTGGTACGATGTGTTGTTCTAACATGTCAGACCGAATAATTCAAACGCTTGTTTAAATTTTATTATTTTGATATGTGCATTTTGAGTGACAGGACTGAAAAAAACAGTGTAGTAGTTCTTATGATATTGAATGTCGTTAGTAGCAATCTTCACCGAATCAATTTTTTCCCATAAAAAAAGGCCCCGAAGGGCCCTCTTAACAAGTAGTGGTTATTACACCAATACTTTAGATACTACGCCTGCACCTACTGTGCGGCCACCTTCACGGATTGCGAAGCGTAAACCTTCGTCCATCGCGATTGGGTTGATC
>JAHJNE010000208.1 GCA_018820995.1 Gammaproteobacteria bacterium
ATGAAAGTGAAATTAGATGCAGCTTTAGAAACTGCTGCAGCGCTACGACGATCGATCGTTGTTGCCGGTTGGCAGCAACCAGACAATTTATTAAAGCTGATGCAACAGCAAGCAGTCGGTACATGCATCAGTGAATAAGGGGGTTGATCGAATTATTGGAAAACCCTCCATCCCACTGAAATCCGCTATGACGAAGGTCTGACAAACACTGTCGGACCATCGAGCCGATTTCCCCAAACAGGAAGCCGCAGCGCGGTCGAGCAGTGTGAGTTATGAGTCAATTAAAACAGCTGTTATGTTTAGCTGAACTGAACCAACAACAATTAGCAGAGTTATTGGATTTAGCACTGCAAATTAAGCAAAACCCGGATCAATATAGCAATGCACTTAAAGGCAAAAGTATTGCGTTGTTATTTGAAAAACCATCCTTGCGAACGCGGGTGAGCTTTGATGTAGGTATTAACAAACTGGGTGGCCACAGCGTTTATCTAGACCAGCAAAATGGCGCAATGGGCGTACGGGAATCGGTTGAAGATTTTGGTAGCAACTTAGCCTGCTGGACAGACGCAATCGTTGCCCGAGTGTATTCACAGCAAAGTTTAATTCGGTTAGCGCAAAGCAGTAAAAAGCCAGTGATTAATGCCTTGAGTGACCTATATCACCCTTGTCAGGCGCTGGCTGATTTAATGACATTAAAAGAGCAATTTGGTGACTTGTCTCAAGTGCACCTGGCTTATGTTGGGGATGGCAACAATGTTTGTCATTCACTGATGCTGGGGGCTGCTATTATGGGCATGACGTTGACTGTGGTGACACCACCAGGTTTTGGTCCGGATGCCCATGTATTGCTCAAAGCGCAGGCGTTGGCGCAAGAAAGTGGTGCCAAGCTGACGTTAAGTCAGCATGTGTCATCTGCTTCAGGTGCCGATGCTATTTATACCGATACTTGGTTGTCGATGGGTAATAAAGCTGATCCAGCAACTGTTGAAAGAACCTTTGCCCCTTATCAGATTAATACCGCCGTGATGCAGCGGCTGGCAGTGAAAAAATTTATGCACTGTCTGCCAGCCCATCGCGGCCATGAAGTCACCAGCGAAGTGCTGGATAGTGATTATTCTTTGGTGCTGCAGCAGGCGGAAAACCGCATGCATGCGCAAAATGCCGTATTAGTAAGTTTATTTGCCTGAGGCCGAACATGAGTGATGTAAAACAAAGCGTGAAAAAAGTTGTACTGGCGTATTCTGGTGGTTTGGATACTTCGGCCATTGTGCCTTGGTTAAAAGATAACTATGACTGCGAAGTGATTGCCTTTGTCGCCGACGTCGGTCAGGGCGCAGAAGATTTAGCCGGAGTGGAAGAGAAAGCTCTGAAATCTGGCGCCAGCAGCTGTTATATCGTTGATTTACGTGAGCAGTTTGTCAAAGAAGTCATTTACCCGACTCTGAAAGCTGGTGCAGTGTACGAAGGCCAATATTTGCTGGGCACTTCGATGGCGCGGCCAATCATTGCCCGGGCTCAGGTTGAGCTGGCGCTTAAGTTAGGTGCTGATGCGCTGTGTCACGGTTGTACTGGTAAAGGCAACGACCAGGTGCGGTTTGAAGGTGCATTTGCAGCGTTAGCGCCACAATTAAAAGTTATTGCACCATGGCGGGAATGGGAATTTAATTCGCGTCAGTCGCTGTTAAATTATTTGGCTGAAAAAAATGTCCCAACAACCGCAACCGCAACCAAAATTTATAGCCGTGACGCCAACTTATTTCATATTTCACATGAAGGTGGCGAGCTGGAGAATCCTTGGAATGAGCCGTCCGACCAAGTCTGGATGTGGACCAAGTCACCCGAGCAAGCACCGGATAAAGCGGAATATCTGCAGCTGAGTTTCGAAAAAGGCGAACTGACTGCCATCAACGGCAATGCCGTTGGTGCGATTGAAGCGATTGAACAGCTCAATGCCATCGGCTCTGAGCATGGTGTTGGCCGTATCGACATCGTTGAAAACCGCTTAGTCGGCATGAAATCCCGTGGCTGTTATGAAACACCAGGCGGCACTATTATTGTTGCTGGCCTGCGTGCACTGGAATCGTTAGTCTACGACCGTACTTCACTGAAATACCGTGAAGAAGTGGGTTTGGAAGTAGCGCAGCTGGTGTATGACGGTCGTTGGTTTACGCCGTTAAAAGACGCGTTATTTGCAGCCTCTAATTCACTGGCTGAACAACTGACTGGCGATATCGTGGTTAAGCTATACAAAGGTCAGGTAACAGTTGCAAAACGTCGTTCACCAAACAGCCTGTACTCAGAAGCTTTTGCTACTTTTGATGGTGATGAAGTGTATAACCAAAAAGATGCTGCTGGTTTTATCCGTTTGTACTCACTGGCAAGCCGTATTCGGGCGCTGCACAGCAAAGCTTAAACCTCGGCTATTACCGGCGCGCCGGATAGCTCGCAGGATAGAATTACACAGCGGTTTCGGCCGCTGTTTTATATTTAGAATTGTGGAGTGTTTAAGATGGCCATGTGGGGCGGACGTTTTCAAGAAGCCAGTCTGGATGAATTCCGGGCTTTTAATGACTCATTAACTTTTGATTATTTATTGGCGCAGCAGGATATTGCCGCTTCGCGCAGCTGGGCC
>JAHJNE010000209.1 GCA_018820995.1 Gammaproteobacteria bacterium
ACTTCAAAACTTCAAAACTTCAAAACTTCAAAACTTCAAAACTTCAAAACTTCAAAACTTCAAAACTTCAAAACTTCAACCTATAGTCTCCACTTTCAAAATTGTCGAGCAGGGGCTTGCACCTATTCTGAGATGAGCGACGACTCTATTCTACCTTGCTGTTTATTGATAGTTCGGTCCGATCTTAAAATGATTGTTGTCCCCGGACAACTTCACCGGATAACTGCAGCGCCAAGTACAGCGGCTAGTTGATTTTGGTACAATGATTTACACTGCAGCACTAAGCAACCATAGGTAACAGTCATGGCATTGAGTCGGCGGGATTGGAATAACGTAATTATTTACAGCGTTTTAGCCATGTTGCTGCTGTTCTATTTTGTACCGCAGCATCTGATGAACTTAAAGCAGCAACAGTTACCTTCTTATAAGCTCGTGCCTGACGGCTACAAACTTGTGCAAATGCAATTTGATCGTACTAATTTACAACAAGCTGGGCCTATTTGGCGTTTTCAGCCGGTTATTGATGAAAATTTAGACCCGGCTCAATTGGCTGAATTATGGCAACAGACCGAACTCAAACCCTGGCCACAACAGGTCGAGCTTTCTAGCCAGCCTATTCGGCGTGTGGCTTTGTTATTAGCCGGCGATAACCAAATGTCGCAATGGGGTTTGTATCAAAATGGACGCGATTTCTATCTTAAAAAACAAGGTTTTGTAGAGATATTTCAAGTGTCCGCTCGTCAGGCAGAACAACTTATCCCTGCTTCATTAAGCCATTCATCCAACTAACCGAGGCGTTGATGCCAGAATTACCAGAAGTTGAAGTCTCCAGACTTGGTATAACTCCACATCTGCAGAATCGTCGTTTAAAACAAGTCGTGGTTCGACAGCGGCAATTACGTTGGTTAGTGCCGGAAGAAGTTATTGCACTGCGTGATCAACCGCTATTAGGTGTGTCCCGTCGCGCGAAGTATTTACTATTACATCTGCCCGCAGGCGATATTCTGATCCATCTGGGCATGTCCGGAAATTTGAAAATGTTACCTGCAGACACCATCGCTGGTAAACATGATCATGTTGACTGGTTGTTAGATAATCAAACATTGTTGCGGCTGAATGATACGCGCCGTTTTGGTGCTGTGTTGTGGCAGGCAAAAGGTGAAATACACCCGATGCTGGCATCGCTGGGACCTGAACCTTTAACTGCAGAATTCACCGCTGAACATTTGCTACAACATGTGCAAAGGCGAAGTGCGGCAATCAAGCTGGTGTTGATGGATAACCATGTCGTGGTTGGTGTTGGCAATATTTACGCCAATGAAGCTTTATTTAAAGCAGCTATTTTGCCAACGAAACCGGCGAAAGAGCTGACTTTGGCGCAATGTGATGTATTAGTCGCTGTGATCAAACAAACTTTGGCCAGTGCCATAGTACAGGGTGGTACGACGTTAAAAGATTTTAGTCAGGTAGACGGCAAACCCGGTTATTTTAAACAAGAACTGTTGGTGTATGGGCGTGGCCAACAGCCTTGTTTGCAATGCGCGACCACTTTACAGGAACTGAGACTTGGCCAGCGCAGCACGGTTTTTTGCCCGAAATGTCAGCAGTAGTCGGCTTACTTTGGTTGTGATCAGAATTCCCTTTTCGCAATCAGTCGCCAGCGCCAGCCTGATAGTTCAGGGTTATCGGTGACAGGCTTAGACAAATCGATACTGATGATGCTACCGCGACTAGCGTGACTCGGTAATAGCCGAATGCCAATGCCATAACCATACAAAGCTTTTGTATCGATGGTTGTCATCCGCTCTGGATTATCCCAGGCTCGGCCAGCGTCGACAAATGCAGCTAATGCAACATCAACCAACTGATACAGATGCCATGACGTGATATAGCGGTACTCGGTCGAAGCAATTGCTGATTTATTACCGCTTTGATAATACAGCGGAAAAGCGCGCATTCCATCATCACCACCAATGTTGATCCGTTGGTCACGGAACAAATTTTTACCTACATTCCACTGAAACTGACTGATCCAGACCTGGTTATCAGTGAGGTGATGAATATACCTTAAGTGATTGCTAAACAAATGCTGACTGGCAAAAGCTTCACTTTCTAACTGCTGATATTCACTCCGGTACGTTAACCAGCTGACTGGGCTCAGTTGCCAGTTTTTAGCAACATGTGCCTGTAGATTCCAACCACTGGTATCAGCCCCCAGGCTTTTGTTTAAGGCGCCAAGCCTGACTCCGGCCTGCCAACCAAAATTGATGTCTTCAACTTTGTTGAACTGGAAAAAATTAAACATCTTTTGAAAGTCAGATTCAAACCAATCCCAGCCGACCCAGATTTGCGACAAATCACGATCCATTGGCTGCTGGATTGTTGAGTATTCATTGATTGAGAACTGATGATCGTCGAGGGTCACGCCGACATTCAGATGCTGCACCTGATTGTCATTTTGACTGATTTTCCAGCCACCACTGACTTCGAGATAATCTCGATTACTACGATATTCGTTATAGACCTCTCCCAATTCATATTCACTAACATCTTTAATTTCTTTAGATATTTCAGCATTGAAAGCCCAGTCAGAGCTGATACGGTAAAAAGGTTTACTCAAACGAACGGTGTAGCTTTCGCCGTCTGAGTTGTCTGCATATTGCAGTGCCGTTTGCCAATGACTACCACCGATATTCGGCGACACAAATTTAAGTTGATAACCATCGCGCTCACTGTCATTGAAGTACTCAGCTTGCAGCTGATTACCGGTGCCAAACAGGTTATCTTCGGCAAAACCGATATTGGATTTGGTTTCTCCGCCTTCATGGCCTAAAGATATTTTCGGTAGCAGCGACCAGTTATCCCAAGTACTGACCGTAACCACCACGCTCTGGCTGTCCTGGCAATATTCGGTAACCTGCACTTCGGCTTGGCGCAGATAACTACGGCTACGGAGTAAACGCTCAGTTTCTGCCAATACGGCCAGGTTCAGGTTTTCACCTTCCAGAAAAAGAACATCGTCCCGGATCGTCGGCTCGGTCGTAATTACATGATATTCATTGGCAAAACGGTGAAACCAAAGGGTATTTGGATGTGTTAAATCAAAGATGTCATGGCGGACAAAGTTTATTTTACTGATGGTCAGCGTTGAAGCACTTTCCGAGAGCGATTGCTGATTTTCGACCAGTAAACAGCCAGAACCAGCGACACTTTCGTTCGCGAGACAAGTTGCGGAGGCAAAAACTAAAATTAATGCGGACTTTTTCCGGAACATCAGACTTCATCCTTTGAAACTGCGTCTACTGAAAAACCATCGTATCAGTGCCTGATACACCTTTCGTATTGAACTATAACATTAATAAAAGTTAGCGCCCCTTTCCATTTTTAAAATAGGGGCAGAGCGAGAACGATTAGTCAGCTTTTTTTAAGGACTTGAGCAGTGCAACCTGAGAAGGACTTAATGTAATGACACTACCTGGATAGGCTCGTCCTGCTGGGTAATCCCAATCTTTCGGCCGGGATTCAGCAATAATGTCTTTAAAACTATCACAAACTCTGGCTGATGGTGTTGCCCCCAATTTTTTAGAATAGGCTTTTAAGTAATCGTCAGACACGCCGTCATTCGCCAATATGCAGTAACCTTCTGTTGAATAAATCACCGCATCTAAATCTTCAGCTAACACTGTATTACTGAACAACAACCCTACAACAATGAATATAAACATGTTTTTTTTCATAAAGTTCCGCTTCTAATTCTGCTCGCCTGAACGGCGTTCAATTAAAACTAGCTGATTTTCAGGTTGACGCCAGTTCTGGCGGCTATCAAAAGACTATATGAACATCGGTAGATGCTTTGGTTGCGACCTGTGATAAAAGCCGATACACTGCCGCGCATTACCAAGGGGTGCGAAAGCTGAGATGCCGCAAGGCGAACCCTAAGAACCTGATCCGGATCATGCCGGCGGAGGGATGGTGTCTTTGACTTCCTTATACGCGGATGATCCTTCAATAAACTTTGGAGTCGTCTGTCGATGCGTTTAAAACCTGCCTTCCTTGCCTTATCAGTTCAGTTTGCCCTGGCTTTTCCTCTGCTTGCAGATATAGCTGCTGTTGAAAGTGGTAATGCTGATATCGAACGGATCACTATCAAAGGCGATTTTCGGCAAAGTTCAGTCCAACAAATTTCCGGCAGCCTTGCCGTTGTTTCAGAGCAAGATGCCAAACGTCAAGCATCCCAACATCTCGATGATTTACTGCAGCAAATCGGCAACGTGAATTTTGCTGCGGGTGCTTCGCGCGGGCGTTTTTTGCAAGTGCGCGGCGTCGGTGAGCGCAGTGAATTTGTTGATGCAATCAATCCATCAGTGGGGTTGTTAGTAGATGGCATCGATTATTCGGTGCTGGGCCTACCATCATTATTAGATTTGCAGCAACTGGAAGTGTTTCGTGGCCCCGAAGCAACACGCTTTGGTGCGAATGCCATGGCCGGCATGCTGAATTTTGTCTCGCAAGATCCTCAGTTTGAACGGGAAACCAGGCTTGGCGCAACGCTTGCTAACTACAACAGTAGCCAGCTGAGCCTGGTGCACAATGATAAAATCTCCGAAAAAGTAGCATTTCGCTTTGCGGCTGAGCATCAATCTTCTGATGGATTTATTCAAAACCACTATCTGAACCGCAAAGACACCAACAATATTGATGAAACTCACCTGCATGGCAAAGTTCGGGTTCTGGCCACTGATGATCTAACCTTAGACGCGCTGCTCAACTGGCACGATATCGACAATGGTTACGACGCGTTTTCACTGGATCGCAACCGGGTGACGTTATCCGATCAGCCAGGCCAGGATAAACAGGACATCAAAGCCGGGGCGCTGAAAGCCAGCTACAGCGGCTGGAGTTTTGCCGATTCACAGACGCAACTTAGTGTGCTTAATGCCAAATCAGATTATGGCTTTGACGAAGACTGGAGTTTCCAGGCCATTCATCCTTGGGCTTATTCCACCACAGATCAGTATTTGCGCGACCGTCAATTCAGAAGTTTTAACCAGCGCTTCCAAGCCAAAGACAACCACTGGGTGCTGGGTTTTTACGCCAGTTCCCAACAAACTGATTTAACGCGCAATTATGGTGATAACTTTGCACAAACGGTGTCGGTGTTTCAAAGTGAATTAGAGCGTCAGAATCTGGCTTGGTATGGTGAATATCAGCATCAACTCGCAACCGATTTAACCCTCACTGCGGGTGTGCGGGCTGAGCGTTATAGCGATGACTACCACGATTCTAACCAAATTGTACAACAAGGCGATGACTGGATGTGGGGTGGCAAGCTCAGTCTGGACTATCAACTGAATGAGCAGGCACTCATTTATGGATTGGCGTCTCGTGGTTATAAAGTGGGTGGTGTGAATGGTGAAGCACTTGCAAAAGCACTGGATCCAGAATTTGCGGATATTGCCGCACAGCTGCAACAGCGTCCGACGTTTGGCCCTGAAGCGCTATGGAATACCGAGTTTGGTGTGAAAGCGTCGACGGCAGAGCAGCAATTAGTCAGCCGTGTTGCGGCATTTTATATGTGGCGGGATGATATGCAGGTGAACTCCTGGATCAACCGCGGTACTAAATTTATTGGATATCTGGCCAATGCCGGCAGCGGCCGCAACTATGGTCTGGAGATGGAAAACCGGTTACAACTGAATCCTTCTTTGGTGCTATTTGCCAATGCCAGCGTGCTGCAGAGTGAAATTCGCGACTTTGTGAATGACAAAGGTGTTGATATGACCGGCCGTGAACAGGCGCATGCGCCCAAGCGACAGTTCAGTTTGGCGCTGGAATGGCTGGCGACAGATGCAATAACAGTGCATGGTGGGGTGCAGCATAAAGATGCTTATTATTATTCCGACTCGCATCAGGCCCGTTCTGACAAAATGTATTTGTTAAATCTGAAAGTCAGTTATCAGTGGCAACAGCTGGAGCTTTCGGTTTGGAGTCGAAACGCTTTGGATGAGCAGTATGGTGTCCGTGGGTTCTATTTTGGCAATGACCCACGTGATGAATATGAAGGCCATGTTTATGAGCAATTTGGTGAGCCACGCCGTGTTGGTGTCAGCGCCAGTTATCAGTTTTAAGAGGTAATGATGCAGCTATCGATTGAAATTAGTAAATATCCACTGTCGACCGAGTATATTCCTCCGATCCTTGGTTTTATCGAGGAGCTTAATTTACAGCCGGGCTTAACGGTGTTGACTAACACCATGAGTACCCAAGTGTTTGGTGAATACGATGCCGTAATGCAGGCGTTACAACATTGCATCCGGTGGTCGTTTGAGCGATACGGTAAAGTCGTATTTGTGGTGAAGTTTATTCATGGTGATTTGCGGCCATGAATGACTTGTTCAGCGCAATTCTAAGTGGCTGGCAACTTCAGACCGGTTTGGAACTGATGGCAACGCTGATGGCTTTGTCTTATACCGTGCTGGCGATTCGGCATAGCTTATGGTGTTGGCCAGCTGCTTTTATTAGTACAGTGCTGACATTACAAATTATGCTGCAGTCGCATTTGTTTACCGATGCGCTGTTGCAGTTGTATTATGCAGGCATGGCCATTTATGGTTGGCTCAACTGGCAACGTTTAAGCAAACAAAGCCATGGTGTGCCACAAATAGTGAACGAGTGGGGGCTTTGGCCACATCTTAAACTCATTGTCGGCACCAGCATTGTCGGCTTGCTGATGGGCTATCTAATGGCCAGTTACACTGCAACTGATTTTGCTTATCTTGGATCACAAATCAGCTGTTTCGCGGTGGTCAGTACCTGGCTGGTGGCGAAGAAAGTACTATCGAACTGGTTGTACTGGGTGGTGATAGATGCAGCGTCCATTTACATGTACCTGCAAAAGGATTTGTATTTCTTCAGTGCACTTTTTGTTATTTATACCGTGATAGCAGCGGTGGGGTATCTGGCATGGCGCAGCAGTTATCAACTACAACAGAGCAACAAATCTGGCATCTGTGTCAGCGGTTAGAGTTTTTTGCGAATCACCAGCCGCTGGCTTTGCAAAAGCTGGCTGCCAGTAGCACCAACGATAATTATTATGTCCACACCCATCGTGGTCATTATTTATTGCGCCACTATGCGTCTTTTGTTGAGGGCGTATGCCGGCAACAAGAATTACGCTGCCAGCATGCTGCGGCTGCGATAGCCGTGGCGCCCGCGCCTTTATGTTTGAATAACCATCAACGGATGTTAGTTAGTGAGTTTCTGACTCACAGTCGGCATTTTGACTGGCAGTTGCATCATGGTGAGCTGTGGCAACTGATCAGTCAGCTGGTGAGCCTGCATCGTCTCAAAGTTCAAACTCCAGTACTGGATGCGGTGCCATATTTAGAACAACTGAAATCCGGCAGTAAAGATTGGCTGTTGACTGAACCAGAAACCGAAGACTGGCAACGGCTATTGGCGGCTGCCAAAACTTTTATGGCGTTGCCGCAAGATATTGTTTTATGTCATATGGATTTACACAGTGGCAATATGTTGCTGCAGCAACAAAAATTATGGTTGATTGATTTTGAGTATTGTCAGTTGGCAGACAGTAGTTTTGACTTGGCGGCACTATCGATTAATCTGGGGATGAGTCGCAGCGAAGAAAGTAAAATGCTGCTTTATTATCTGGAACACCGTGAACAAGCCGCCGACGCGCTGCTTGAGAAACTCAATCTGGCGAAGCAAATTTATAGTGGTTTCTGTTGGTTGTGGTACAGGAATTTACCAAACAATGAGGCAAAAGCACAACGAGCGCGAGACAAACTGCGGCAGTTATGGCTGCCGCAGTGTGACTATTAGTGTAACTAATAGCGTGGCTGATTAAATCCCGCCCAATCTTTCCGCCAGGATCTTATAGCGTTTTACATCTTCTTCATCAAACATTGGTTTGCCATTGTCGTCTTTGCCTGCAGATACCAGCAGGTTTTCGCGTGCCAGCCGTTCAACCCGAATGTCCTGGATGGCCAGGAAAGTGGCGACTTCAGTTACTGTCATTAATGCCATGATCATGTCTCTACGTTATTGAGCTTTATAATATAAGCCTAAATATTTGGTTTTGTGAATAGCTTTCCCTCAATGGGCTGAAAAACATCTTGCGACGACAGTAGCTTAATATCGGCTTTCTATCTCTGGTCACTGGTTGAAGTGTTTTTGTTATGTTAAGTTTTAATGTCTTTAAAGCAACAGCCACATGAAACAATTTTGAAGAGAATCAACCATGACCAAAATTTTTCCAACGTTAAGCTGCGGCATTTTGATGCTCAGTAGCTTGCAACTTGCTGCCGCGCCACTCATGCCAGCACCTATTGCTGCAATGAAACCCTATACCGTCAAATCCGCGAATGGCGACCGTCAAGACCCTTACTACTGGTTGAGGGATGATAAGCGCGAGGCACCAGACATGCTGGCCTATTTAAATGCTGAGAATAAATACTATCAGCAGTACGCCGACCAATATCAGGATTTGAGTAAAAAGCTGGCGGATGAAATCATTGGCCGGATTAAACAAGATGACAGTTCTGTGCCTGCCATTAAAGGCGATTATTCCTACTACAGTCGGTTTGAAACAGGTCAGCAATACCCAATATATGCGCGAAAACCAGCTAAGGGTGGCGCCGAGCAAATCATGCTTGATGTGAACAAAATGGCGCAGGGCAAAGATTTTTATCAAATTGCCAATTATCAGGTAAGTCCGGATCAACAGTTATTGGCTTACGCTGAAGATACCACCGGGCGACGCAACTACAACGTGAAAATTCGCGATTTACGCACTGGCAAAGACCTGCCGGATGTAATTTCAGGAATTGACGCGTCAATCGCTTGGTCTGCCGACAGCAAGCAAATTTTCTTCATAGAAAAAGATAAACAAACGCTGTTAGGTAATAAAGTTTTCCGTCATACCTTGGGTAAAGATGTCGCGAGCGCTGAGTTATTGTATGAAGAAAAAGACACTAGCTTTTATATGGGCGTCGGTAATACAGATGATGACCAGTATGTGCTGATTTGGCTGGGGAGTACCGTATCCAATGAAATGCGCGTCCTTAAAAGTTCGGACAAAGGCAGCAAATTTGCAACTATTGCGCCGCGGCAACGGGATTTTAAATATAGTGTTGACCACTTAGGCGATCGTTGGATTATTAAAACCGATTGGGAAGCGCCAAATTTCCGTCTAATGACGGTCAAAGATACTGAGATTGGTGATCGTAGCCGCTGGCAGCCGTTGCTGGCACACGATCCTAAAGTGTTTATCGAATCCTTCCAGCTGTTTACTGATTATTTAGTGATCAATGAGCTGAGCGACGGTTTAAACCGTGTTCGGATTATGCCATGGAGTGATTTAAACAAATCACAATATCTGGCTTCGGATGAACCTGCTTATGTCGCAAGAACGGATAATAATCCGGAACAAAACAGCCAATGGTTGCGTTATAACTACACCTCATTAACCACGCCGCAGTCTATTTATGAAGTCCATATGCAAACCGGTGAAAAGCGGTTGCTCAAAGAGCAGGAAGTGCTGGGTGGTTTCGATAAAAACCAATATCAGACAGACCGCGTTTGGGCAACGGCAACAGACGGTACTAAAATTCCGGTAAGTCTGCTGTACAAAAAAGGCCTGAAAAAAGATGGCACAGCGCCACTATATCAATATGCCTACGGCTCTTACGGCAGTTCTACCAGTCCATCGTTCCGCTCCTCGGTATTGTCGTTAGTTGACCGTGGTTTTGTTTATGCGATTGCCCATATTCGGGGTGGTCAGGAAATGGGTCGTGACTGGTACGAAAATGGAAAGTTATTGAAAAAAATCAATACATTTACTGACTTTATTGCCGTCACTGATTATTTGGTTGCTGAAAAATATGCTGCCAAAGACAAAGTGTTTGCCATGGGCGGTAGTGCCGGTGGTCTATTGATGGGCGCTATTGCCAATATGGCGCCGGAAAAATACCGGGGTTTAGCTGCTCATGTTCCTTTTGTGGATGTTGTCACCACCATGCTGGACGAGTCTATTCCGCTCACCACCAATGAATTTGATGAGTGGGGCAATCCAAAGCAGAAAGAGTATTACGACTATATGTTGTCCTACTCGCCTTATGATCAGGTAAAAAAGCAAAGCTATCCGGCGATGCTGGTGACCACGGGACTACATGATTCACAGGTGCAGTATTTTGAACCGGCAAAATGGGTCGCGAAGTTGCGTACACATAAAACCGATAGTCATCCGCTGTTGTTTAAAATCAATATGGAAGCAGGGCACGGCGGCAAATCCGGCCGGTTTTCGCGCTTGATTGAAGTTGCAGATGAATACGCTTTTGTCTTGTCATTGTTAGATAAAAAGTAGTCGTACTCTGTAGAACATTCGCTGTTGTGAGGCTGAGAACAGTACTTTTCTCAGCCTCAGTTTTCCCCTTGTTATAGGTAGTAATTCTGTGGCGCTACCTTTACCCCGCCAATTCCAGTGATGGAAATCTACCGCGTTTTCCCGCAATTTAATGCTGTATCGCAAGATCTTCATCGCCCTGACATAGACTTTTTAACGCCGACTCGGTATAAGAACCTGACATTGATAGCATTTTTCAGCTTTTTTGGTTTATTGCGCTGATCAAACTAATACACTGTGGTTCAGGTGCGCTATCTTTGAACGGACGGAATTACTTCTGCACGTCGATAATCGATAATAAAAACTGTGGGTACAAGGTATGAAAGCATCAGGCATGTCGCTCGCCATTTATACAAACTTCCTCGGGCAGTCACCAAATTGGTACAAACTGACCATTATTGCGTTTTTGTTTTTAAATCCATTGGTATTCATTAATCAGCCCTATGTCGCAGGCTGGTTATTGGTTGTTGAGTTTATTTTCACTTTAGCGATGGCATTAAAATGCTATCCGTTGCAGCCCGGCGGATTACTTGCGTTGCAAGCAATTGCTATGGGCATGACCAGCACTGAAAAGGTGATGCACGAAGTTTCAATGAATATTGAAGTGATTTTATTGCTGGTGTTTATGGTCGCCGGTATCCACTTCGTCAAAGACTTACTGCTGTTTGTGTTCACCAAGCTATTAATACGGGTTCGTTCGAAGGTCGGCATTTCGCTGGCATTTGTGTTTATGGCGGCATTCTTGTCGGCGTTTTTGGATGCATTGACCGTTGTCGCGGTGATTATCGCCGTTGGTGTGGGCTTTTATGCGATTTACCATAAAATTTCTTCCGGTAAAGGTTTTATCGACCCGCACGACCATAATGCTGACCATGAGGTTGCTGAATTATCCCGTGCCGATTTAGATGCATTTCGCGGTTTTCTGCGAAATTTGCTAATGCATGCTGGCGTTGGTACTGCCATGGGCGGGGTGTCGACTATGGTCGGTGAGCCACAGAATCTGATTATTGCCGCAGCTGTGGGTTGGGATTTTGCTGAGTTTGCACTACGAATGGCGTCAATATCTGTGCCGGTGTTGGTGGCTGGATTGCTGACGACGGTTGCCGTTGAAAAATTTAAGATTTTTGATTTTGGCGTTCGATTGCCAACTGCGGTACAAGATGTACTTATTGCTTATGATAATTATCAATCCGCCCGAATGATGTCGACCGACATCGCGAAACTTTGGGTACAAGGCGTCATCGCCATTTTGCTAATTCTGTGTCTGAGCTTGCATATCGCTTCTGTTGGTTTAATCGGTCTAATGGTCATAATTCTGGCGACCACCTTCTGTGGTGTGACTGATGAACATGCTATTGGTCATGCTTTTAAAGAAGCGCTACCGTTTACAGCATTATTGGTGGTGTTTTTCTCCATTGTCGCAGTCATTATTGATCAGCACTTATTCACGCCTGTCATTACCTGGGTGCTAACCTTTGATGGTCAGTTGCAGTTGGCAGTGTTATTTCTTGCCAATGGTTTGTTATCCATGGTCAGTGACAACGTCTTTGTGGGGACTGTCTACATTAACGAAGTCAAAGCTGCGTGGGAATCTGGTCAAATCAGTCGCGAACAATTCGAATTGCTGGCCATTGCCATTAACAGCGGTACCAATTTGCCCAGCGTCGCAACACCAAATGGCCAGGCTGCGTTTCTGTTTTTATTGACCAGCGCGTTAGCACCGTTGATTCGATTGTCTTATGCCAAAATGGTATGGATGGCAATCCCTTATACGATCGTGTTGACTATCGTCGGTTTGTTTTGTACCGCCGTTGTGTTACCTGAAGTGACCACCTGGATGTATCAGATGGGCTGGGTACATCATTATGTGCCAGGCGCTGCGGGTAGTCTTGGGCATTAAAAGTGGAAGTCCGGGCGTTTTATCCGCTAAAGCGCCCGGACTGTCAGTTCAGTTGTTTAAATTTAAACGACTAAGTATCATATAATTTCTGCTCCAAACGTTGCTGATGGCAGAGCTCACTTGATGTTGTCAGCAGCAAGACTCATTAAAATCGTTGAATAGAACCTAAGGTTCGCAGCACTGAGGAACCGAATTTGTGATGACCCTGTTATGGATAATGTTGATGCCGTTGGCGGGCTGCTTGCTCGCGCTATCAGGCAGGCAATGGTCACGCAGTTTTTTGGCCTTAGTGGTGGCTTTATTTCCTGCATTTGCGCTCGCGCTGGTTATTACATTAATTCCGAAAGTTTTAGCAGGTGAAGTGATTCGCTATGGCGTGACTTGGTTGCCATTGCTGGGCCTGAACTTTAGTTTGCAACTTGATGGTTTGTCACTGTTATTTACGTTGCTGATCCTTGGTATTGGGCTGTTAGTCATTTTGTACGCACGTTATTATTTATCTGAACGTGATTCGATGCCGCGCTTTTATTCATATTTGTTGTTATTTATGCTGGCAATGTTGGGTATCGTGTTGTCGGGTAATCTGCTGCAGATGTGGTTTTTCTGGGAACTCACCAGTGTCAGTTCGTTTTTATTAATTAGTTATTGGTCGCACAAAGCAGATGCGCGTAAAGGCGCGCGGATGGCTTTAGCCGTCACTGCAGCTGGCGGTTTAGCGCTGTTAGCTGGCATTTTGTTAATCGGTCAAATTCTTGGTAGCTACGAGTTATCAGTTGTGTTGCCGCAAACTGAAACCTTACAGCAACATGCGGCCTATCCGGTGGTTTTGTTATTAGTCTTGCTTGGCGCTTTTACTAAGTCAGCACAGTTTCCGTTTCATTTTTGGTTACCTAATGCGATGGCTGCCCCAACGCCGGTCAGCGCATATTTGCATTCGGCGACGATGGTCAAAGCGGGGATCTTTTTGCTTGCCCGGCTCTACCCTTTGTTGTCAGGTACTGATTTATGGTTTTTAACCGTCACCCTCACCGGTCTCTCTACCTTGTTGGTCGGTGCTTATTTTGCGTTGTTCCAGCATGATATTAAGGGGTTGCTGGCGTATTCAACCATTTCGCATCTGGGCCTGATCACGTTGCTGTTAGGTTTAGATACTGATCTGGCGGCCGTCGCCGCTATTTTCCATATTATTAATCATGCGATTTTTAAAGCCTCGTTATTTATGACCGCCGGGATCATCGACCATGAAACCGGTTCGCGGGATATGCGAAAGATCAATGGTTTATGGGGTTTTATGCCGGTTACCGCCACTTTGGCGATGGTGGCATCGGCATCAATGGCCGGTGTGCCTTTGCTCAATGGCTTTTTATCCAAAGAAATGTTTTTTACCGAAACGCTCCATCAGGGTGTGCTTGGATCATTAAGTTGGTTAATTCCGGTGTTGGCGACTGTCGCAGCGATTTTTGCCGTCGCTTATTCAGCACGGTTTATTCACGACGTATTTTTTAATGGAAAGCCAATTGGTTTAACAAAAACGCCTCACGAGCCACCACGTTACATGCGGGTTCCGATGGAAATCCTCGTGGCGCTTTGTGTGTTGGTAGGCTTGTTTCCTGAGTTGTTAATCGGCAGCTTATTACAGCAAGCAGCGGTGGCCGTGCTTGCTGCACCAGCACCGGAATACAGTCTGGCAATCTGGCATGGTTTTAATGTGCCATTGCTGATGAGTGTTGTGGCATTAGTTGGTGGTATTGTGTTGTATATCAATCGCAAAGCACTATTTATGTTTCAGGCCGGCTTTACTGAAACCAAGGCAATTTATCGGTTCGAAGCGATGATTCAACGCCTGGTGCGAAAGTGCCGAGAAATAACAAATCGAATTGAAAACGGCTCATTCCAACGTTATATCCTGTTGTTGTTATTAGTATTGCTGGTGTTAGCTGGCTCACCGTTACTGGAGTTGCAGCAGCTGCGCGGACAGCGCGTTGCCTTGCCATTGGATGGATTGGTGATTGTTGGAGCCATCTTATTAATTGTGGCTGCTGTTGCTACTGTGGTGGTATTGAGACAGCGACTATTAGCGCTGGTGATGATTTCCGTTGTTGGCTTAATGGTGAGCCTGGCTTTTGTCAGGTTTTCAGCTCCTGATTTAGCACTGACGCAATTATCAGTGGAAGTAGTCACGGTGGTACTGCTGATGCTCGCGTTGTATTTCTTACCCCATAAATCAGTGAAACAATCGAGTTCCGGTCATTTGGTGCGAGATATTACTCTGGCTTCGGCCATTGGTGTGGTGGTAGGGAGTTTGGCCTATGCCATGATGACGCACCAGTCGAACTCAATCTCCAGTTTTTTCCTGCAAAATGCAAAATCCGGCGGCGGTGGCACCAATGTGGTCAATGTGATCCTCGTCGATTTCCGGGGCTTTGATACGCTCGGTGAAATTACCGTTCTGGGCATTGCCGCGCTTGGTATTCTGAAGTTGTTGACCGGCATTCCGCGTTTTATGGCGAGCGCCGACGGTGCTGGGCGCAGCTGGTCGAAAGACAGCCATCCGTTGTTATTAGCCGTGATTTCCCAGGCATTGTTACCGCTTGCTTTGATTGTGTCGGTGTATATCTTTTTCCGCGGACATAATTTACCTGGCGGTGGTTTTGTCGCGGGATTGATTACTGCTGTGGCGATGATTCTGCAATATGTCGCTAAAGGCGTTGATTGGGTTAAACCCCGGTTAAAAGTGGAATATTCGACACTGATTGCGATTGGTATTTTATTAGCTACGGTGACCGGACTTGCCAGTTGGCTGTTTGACCGGCCATTCCTTACGTCCTGGTTTGATTATTTTGAATTGCCACTACTTGGGCAAATTGAACTCGCGAGCGCGATTGCTTTTGACTTGGGTGTTTACTTAACCGTGGTCGGCGCCAGTCTGATGATC
>JAHJNE010000210.1 GCA_018820995.1 Gammaproteobacteria bacterium
AGCTTGTTGCTTGATCTGGCGAAGTAACATTACCGCTTTACTTAAATAACTAATAACGGACAAATCTGCCAAGGTTTGTCCGTTTTTATTGGTAAAGACCGGAATCAGCCATTTAACTGCACGGGTTAGTAACGGCTTCATTTGCTGATCGACTATAATTATTTGATATAATTAGATAATTTATGAAAACTAGTCAGTCATCTTGTTGGTGCAAATTTCAACAACACTTCAATTTTATCTCTTCTGCAGCGAGAGGGAATATTCGTTACAAGCCTTGTCATATCTAGCACTTTGGTCGAATACATGAGCCTGTTGTCGAAAGAAAAGTAGTAAAAAACACCTATTGCCTTGCAAACCATCCGTTATCCTTCAATTTATCCTATTACGACCAAAGTAGGCTTGACTACTCTGATGAGCAGGCTTGCTACTACAAATTTCTTGTCTGATGACGGACATTGTGTAAAGATCCGAACCTTACAACGATTGGATCAATCCCCAGCTACTCGAGGTTTTGTATGCGTATTATTTTGTTGGGTGCCCCAGGTGCCGGTAAAGGAACTCAGGCACAGTTTCTGATGAGTAAGTTTGGCATCCCGCAAATTTCGACCGGCGACATGCTGCGTGCTGCGATTAAAGAAGGCACGCCATTGGGTCTGGCGGCAAAACAGGTGATGGATGCAGGTCAACTGGTATCAGACGACCTGATCATTGGGTTGGTGAAAGAACGGATTACCAAAGCTGATTGCGCCAATGGCTTTTTGTTAGACGGTTTCCCACGCACAATTCCACAAGCTGATGCAATGAAAGACAACGGCGTCGTAGTCGATTTTGTGATTGAATTTGATGTGCCGGATGATGTGATTGTTGAGCGGATGAGTGGTCGTCGGGTGCATCCAGCATCTGGTCGTGTGTACCACATCAGCTACAATCCACCAAAAGTGGCTGGTATTGACGATCAGACCGGTGAAGAATTAGTGATCCGTGAAGACGACAAAGAACAAACCGTGCGTAAACGTTTAGGTGTTTATCACGAGCAAACTGAACCGCTGGTCGGCTACTACCGTAACCAAGCAGAACAGGGGCTGACTAAATACCATCACGTCGATGGCACGCAGCCGGTTGATACGGTTAGTGCACAATTATTGGCTTTACTGGCTTAATAGTTTGGTTCAGCGCCGGTAGTTGTGTAAAAGCAACTGAGCAGCAAAAAACCACGCTTAACGCATGATGCCGATGAATGAAGCACTTCAGATCGGTTGACCGTTCCACGGGCTGGTTTATAAAGGCTTGCAACAGAGATGTCGCAGGCCTTTTTTATGCAGTATTTTTACAGAACAGAACAGAACAGAACAGAACAGAACTGTCATGTAACGCAGTCAGTTGCGCAAAGTAAAAGTTCAGCGGCATTTCATAGCAATTCATTTTATGCGGTATCATTCTGTAATTTCGAGGTCGACGTATCGTGTAGTTGTATCAATCCATTTGCTGGAATGAAGCATTGACGTTACGTAGAATCACCAAGCGTCAGACCAAAGTGCTTGGAAATGTTATGCTATTTGGTGGATTGTCTGGAAACTCTCCAGGAAATAGCCGTCGAAAACTGCGAAGTATTCCTGCATGCTGGCGGTGAAGATTATCAATATATCAAGGCATTAAACGACTCGCCTTGTCATATCCAATTATTCAGGCAGCTGGTGCTGCAACAGTTACAAGGGTGGTGATGATGATTCTTTCGGTAGTTCCATATTATGCAGCGGCGCTTGCGGTCATGTACGTCGGGTTAGCAGGGTTGGTGATCCGGCAACGCTTTAAAAGCAGAGTGGGGCTTGGCGACGGTCAGCAACCGGCGTTGGTTAAAGCGGTCCGGATCCATGGCAATTTTGCTGAATATGTCCCTTTGTTACTGGTCTTATTGTTATTACTGGAAATTCAGGGCGCAGCTTTATGGCAGCTGCATCTTGTCGGAGGTTTAACAATAGTCGGGCGGATCAGTCACGCCATTGGTTTAAGTAAAAGTAGCGGTACGTCATTGCCACGGATGATTGGCATGATGTCGACCTTTATCGCGTTATTAAGCGCAGCGGCGTTTTTACTGTTGCGCTAACTTCATAAAATGAAAGGCGGTAAGCAAATTCAGCCCATATTGCTACTACACAGTTCGCTCAGTAGCCATAAGCAATGGTCGCCATTGGTGAGGTTATTGAGCGCTGAGTATCAACCGTTGCTGCCAGATCTCATCGGTTATGGCCGTCAACAAGCCACTGAGTTTCAGCCAACAGGTTCGCATGACCTGGCTGACGAAGCCGCAGCAGTCCTTGCGCAAATCCCTGCCGAACTACAACAACAGCCCATGCTGCTTATTGGTCATTCGTTTGGCGGGGCTGTTGCGTTACATCTGGCGCGTACCGGAAAGCTCCAGCTGAAAGCGTTGATTCTCTATGAACCAGTGGCCTTTCATTTATTGGCGGCTGCGACAGATCCTGAGGCAATAACACTGACCGCTGAAGTGAAAACGTTGTCAGTGGCGATGCCGCAGTTGGCACCTCTTGATGCGGCACGCTTATTTGTCGACTATTGGCAACAACAGGATTATTTCCAGCATTTGCCAGTGCGGATGCAGCAACAAATGGCGGATCAGGTTTGGAAAGTGCCGCAAGATTTTGACGCGTTAATCAATGAACCAGCCACGCTTGCTGACTACCAGCAGATCAACTGTCCGGTTTTATTGTTACGCGGTGGCCAGAGTCGGCGTTCGGCTTTATTGATTTCTGAGATGTTACAAGGAATTTGGCCGCAGGCCAGAAGCGTGACGCTGTCAGCCGGCCATATGGGACCGGTGACAGCAGCAGATTTAGTCAACACCCAAATTGTTGAGTTTATTCGGGCGTTGGATTGAGTTAACTATTACTGGCCGCAGTCAGCAAGGCTGACTCGCTATTGGCCGCATGCTGTTGATTTAGTAACGTCGAGGGCTGGCCTTGGGCAATGTTAATCCGACGCGGTTTTAACGCTTCCGGCACTTCCCGAACCAATTCAATATGCAATAAACCGCTGTGCACGTTAGCGCCAATCACTTTAATGTAATCGGAAAGTTGAAACTTGCGTTCAAAGTTGCGCTCTGCAATGCCTTGATGTAAAAAGCGCCGATCTTCGGTTTTATCCGCTTTTTGCCCTTTTACGACCAGTTTATTGTGTTCAGTTTCAATCGATAATTCGTGTTGATCAAAACCGGCAACGGCCATGGTAATGCGATACTGATCTTCGCCGGTCACTTCGATATTGTAAGGTGGGTATGCGGGTTGTTTTTCATTGCGTGCGGCGGCATCCATTAAGCCAGCCAGGTGATCAAAACCAATGAATGAACGGTAAAATGGAGTGAAGTCTAAAGTTGTCATCGCCAATTCCTTATTCAGTAAGCAAACTAGTTAAGTATTTGATTAAAAAGGACTGTCCACTATTGGACCAGCCCTGATTAGGATCCTGTTCAGGCATCCTGCTTACTAAAATAAGGTCGGCGATTCCAGTTTCAAGAGCTAATTTATGATTTTTTTGCGTTGACTGTTTTTAGTTCTGCCAGCGCTGCGGCATAGTCTGGTTCTTGCCCCAGACTAGGTACTAATTGCTGGTACACCAGTTTGCCCTGTGCATCGATAATTAGTACTGCGCGGCTAAGAATTCCCATGTCTTTAATTCTTAAACCATAATTGCTGCCAAAATCACCCCATACTGCATCAGATAACACCAACAACTTGTCGACTTTTTCCTGTACACAAAAGCGTTTTTGGGCAAAAGGCAGATCGGTCGAAATAGTCAGCACCACAACATCGGCCGGCAATGCCGCGACTTCCTGGTTGAATTTTTTGGTCTGAATAGAGCAAACACCCGTATCCAAACTTGGAACGATACTAAGTAATACGGTTTTACCACTAAAATCACTTAACTTGACTGCTTTAAATGCTTGATCAACCACTTTAAAATCTGGAGCCTGTTGTTGCAACATTACAGGTTCTCCCTGTAATTCAACCTGGCGCTCGCCCGCTTTAATGTCAGATAAGCGAGTAGGCAAGTTTGCTGTTAAATCGACAGCAATAGCGTTGAGACTAAAAACGGCGAGACAGACCGGTGCCAAACGAAATAACATTTTTTTCATGGGTAAACTCCTAAAGGTTTAGGTCCGCCGGACCTTGGAATTTAACTAGCAATTCAAGCTGTTAAGTCCTGGATGGTTTGCGCTGGAGACTGTTGTTTTTTATTCGCACAATCAACAGTTCAGCGCTACACTGAAAACTAACAATACGTGAATCAGGTGTCTAATGGTAGCTGCGGTTTTGATATGTGATGACTCAAATTTGGCACGCAAGCAGATGGCTCGTAGTCTGCCGGCCGATTGGCAAGAGAAAATCTCATTTGCCGGTCATGGTCAGGAAGCCTTAGAGGTTCTGAAGCGTCAGCCGATCGATTTGCTGTTTCTTGATTTGAATATGCCTATTCTTGATGGCTATGAAGTTCTTCAGGCTATTGCCCAACAAAAAATTCCAGTCAAAGTAGTCGTCGTTTCTGGTGATATTCAACCAGAAGCGCGTGAACGAGTGCTCGGATATGGGGCGCTGGATTTTATCCGAAAGCCGGTTGCCGCGGAAAAACTGACCGAAGTGTTACAACAGTTCTTATCTAAACATACCGCTGAAGACAGTAAACAAGTGATTGATCGCGCGATGAATGCCAATCAATTGGCTGGCGACTTTGCGTTGGATCCCATATTGCGTGATGTGTTTCAGGAATTAACGAACGTCGCGATGGGGCAGGCCGGTGATTTACTCGCCCGGTTGCTCAAAGTGTTTGTGAAACTGCCAATTCCGAATGTCAATGTGATTGAAGTCAGTGAACTGCATATGGCCATTGCTTCAGTTGAACAAAAACAAACCACTTCTGCAGTCTGTCAGGGATTTATCGGTGGCGGCATTTCTGGCGAAGCCTTACTAATTCTGAATGATTCAAGTTTCGTCGATATTGCTAAGCTACTGAACTACACCGGAAAACTCACCACAAAAACCGAGCTTGAACTGTTGATGGATATAGGGAATATTCTGATTGGCGCAGTGCTCAAAGGGCTCGCAGAACAGATAGATATGACCTTCAGTCAAGGTCATCCGGTGGTGCTGGGGCAACATGCGCCGATCAGTGAAATGATTAAGGCCAATGCCAAACGCTGGAAACGCACATTGGCAATTGAAATTAGCTATGGCATTGAAAATTATAATATTAATTGCGACTTGTTGCTGCTTTTTACCGAAGATAGTATTAAAACAATGAATTATAAAGTCGCCTTTCTATTAGAAGAGTAGTTATGTCACAAATGAATTCAGATGTATCCGAAGTACACTGGTTACTGGACATGTTCCAGACTGTTGACGTGGGATTAGTGGTTTTGACTACTGACTACAAAATACAAGTCTGGAATGGCTTTATGGAAAATCACAGTGGTCTGACGCCGCGTCAGGTGCGGGATCGGCATTTATTTGATTTATTTTCTGAAATAGATGAAGACTGGCTGCGACGCAAATGTGATCCAGTGATCTTATTGAAAAACAAAGCCTTTACTATTTGGGAGCAGCGGCCCTTCATTTTTAAATTTCGAAATTACCGTCCCATTACCGGTTCTGCCGATTACATGTATCAAAATAGCACTATTTTCCCGATCACTGATGTTCGCGGTGTTGTCACCCATTTGTGTATGATTATTTATGATGTAACCGATGTTGCGACCAGCCGGTTGGAGCTGGAGTCGATGAATGGACAACTACAGCAGTTATCGAAAACTGACTTCCTGACCGAACTGAATAATCGCGGCCATTGGGAAGATTCATTGAGCCATGAATTTAAACGGCTAAAACGTAGCGGTCATCACAGTACTTTGCTGATGTGTGATATCGATCATTTCAAACGTGTAAACGATACTTTTGGGCATGCGGCAGGTGATGCGGTGATTAAGGCTGTCGCCAAAGCGGTGAAAAAGAACTTGCGCGAAACGGATGTCGCCGGTCGTTATGGCGGTGAAGAATTTGCGGTGTTACTGGTTGATACAACAGAGGACCAGGCGATGTTTTTTGCTGAACGTTTGCGAAAAACAGTCGAGAATTTGGCTATCGAATATAACCAGCAACTGTTAAGGGTAACTGTCAGCGTTGGGGTTGCGGAGTATCACAATACAATGCTGGAACATCGGCACTGGATTGAATCGTCCGACAAAGCCCTTTACACCTCAAAAGCAAACGGTCGGAACCAAGTCACTTTGTGCCACAACACGGAACAAGTATCGGCTTCATGAACGGACAGTATTTAAAAAAGAAACCGGCGATATTAGCCGGTTTTTTTATCGCGTAATTTTTGTGCTTAGTTGTACTAGCTTAGTCTATTAAAACTGGCACTCAGCTGTGAATGCGCCTAATTCGGTACCATCAGCAATTGTTGTACGGAATTGTCTTCGTTCAATTGTTCCAAACGTACGGTAAAACCCCAAAGCCGATGCAAGTGTTTTAGAACTTGGTGGTAGCTATCTGATAATGGTACCCGATTGTTCGGGACAAAGCGTAAAGTGAGTGAGCGGTCGCCACTGACGTCCACATTCCAGACCTGGATATTCGGTTCAATATTGCTCAGGTTGTACTGTGCCGACATCATTGAACGGATTTGTTGATAACCTTCATTGTTGTGGATCGCCGCAACCTCCAATGAGTTCTCCCGATCATCATCAACAATCGCAAACAGATGAAAATCCCTGATGATTTTAGGTGACAAGTACTGGCTGATAAAACTCTCATCTTTAAAGTTTTGCATCGCAAAATGTAAGGTCTCAACCCAGTTGCTACCCGCAATATCCGGAAACCATAATTTGTCCTCCTCAGTTGGCTTCTCACAGATACGGCGAATGTCGGTAAACATGGCAAATCCGAGGGCGTAAGGGTTAATGCCGGAGTAATATTTTGAGTTATATGCGGGTTGAGCAACAACGTTGGTGTGGTTGTGCAAGACTTCAAGCATAAACTTGTCGGTGACCAGACCTTCGTCGTACAGATGCTGCAAAATGGTGTAATGCCAGAAAGTTGCCCAGCCTTCATTCATCACTTGTGTTTGTTTTTGCGGATAAAAATACTGTGAAATTTTCCGGACAATCCGCACAATTTCACGCTGCCATGGCTTCAGCAAAGGCGCATTCTTTTCAATAAAATACAGAATATTTTCCTGTGGCTCTGCCGGAAAATGCCGTTCTTCAGCAATGGTCTGTTGTTCTTTGTTCGGGATCGTTTTCCACAGCTGATTCACTTGAGATTGCAGATAACTTTCCCGATCTTTTTGCCGTCGCTGCTCTTCATCCATCGAGATTTTTTGCGGTCTTTTGTAGCGGTCAACCCCATAGTTCATCAACGCATGACACGAATCGAGCACGTCTTCGACTTCATTCAGACCGTATTTTTCTTCGCAATCGCTGATATATTTTTTGGCAAAGACCAAATAATCGATGATGGATGAAGCATCGGTCCAGGTTTTAAATAAATAGTTATTTTTAAAGAAAGAATTATGGCCATAACAAGCGTGTGCCATCACCAGCGCTTGCATCGTAATGGTGTTTTCTTCCATTAAATAGGCGATACAAGGGTTGGAATTGATCACAATTTCGTACGCCAGCCCCATAAAACCACGTTTGTAGTTTTGTTCGGTTTGAATGAATTTTTTCCCATAGGACCAATGGTTATAGCCCAATGGCATCCCGACGCTCGAATAAGCATCCATCATTTGTTCTGCGGTGATAATTTCAATTTGATTTGGGTAATAGTCCAACTGGTAGAATTTCGCAACGCGTTCAATTTCCGTCTGATACTGGTTCAGCAAGTCGAAGTTCCAGTCTGGACCATCCGACAAAGGTCTGTCGGTAGGAGGCGATACTGTTTTGTGCTTGGCGCTCATCCTGTACTCCTTGATGAAATTAAGCGGCTTGCTTTTTGAACAAGGTTCGAAACACCGGATAAATGTCACTGACCTGGCGGATCGGTTGAATTGCAAAATTATCAAAGCTGGCCAATAGCTTTTCGTATTCCTGCCACAGGCTTTGATGTGGCCTTTGGGTGATTTCGATGTAAGCGTAATAACGCACAAACGGCAGTAGCTGCTCAGTCAATAACGAAGCACACTGCGGGCTATCGTCGGCCCAATTATCGCCATCTGATGCCTGCGCGGCATAAATATTCCACTGTGTTGGGTCGTAGCGCTCTTTGACGATATCCGCCATTAACTTCAGCGCACTTGAGACAATAGTGCCGCCAGTTTCCTGAGAATAGAAAAACTCTTGTTCATCAACTTCTTTGGCTTGGGTGTGGTGGCGGATATACACCACATCGACGTTTTTGTAGCTGCGACTTAAAAACATATACAGCAGAATATAAAAACGCTTTGCCATATCTTTTGTTGCTTGATCCATCGAGCCAGAAACATCCATTAAACAAAACATGACGGCTTTGCTGGTTGGCTCTGGTCTTTTCGCAAAATTGCGAAATCGCAAATCAAAACTATCAATAAAAGGGACTGCAGCAATTCTCTTTTTCAGCTCCGATGCTTCCGTGAGCAGCATTTGCAATTGAAGCTGGTCTGGCACAGCGTCTTGTTCCAGCAACGCAATACGCTGTTCAAGCTCATGCAATTGTTTCTTTTTACCAGCGCTCATCGCGATGCGACGGGCGAGTGAGCCTTGCAAGGAACGCACAACATCAATATTGCTCGGCACCCCTTCAGAGCGATAACCAGCACGGACATTTTTATACTGCACCAGTTTGTCTAACTGGTTTTTCTTCAGATTAGGTAATTCCAGATCTTCAAACAGTAAATCGAGATATTCATCTTTGGAGATCGAAAAAACAAATTCATCTTCGCCTTCACCATCTTGGCTAGCGTCCCCTTGACCTGAACCACCTTGGCCGCCCAGCGGGCGTTTGATCCGATCACCAGGGCTGAATTGATCATTGCCAGGATGGATCATCTCGCGATGACCCCCTTTCCCCTGGTGAAAGAATGGCTCAGTGATATCGCGGCCAGGAATAGTGACCGACTCGCCACTGTTAATATCAGTGACGCTACGTTTGCTAATTGCGTCTGAAACCGCTTGTTTTATTTGTTGTTTATAGCGACGGATGAACCGTTGCCGGTTCACCGCGCTTTTGTTTTTGCCGTTCAGGCGTCGATCGATAAAATGCGCCATAAAACCTCCGGCTGAACCTTAGCATTACTGCGATTTCCGTACTCGCAAGTACCATTCTGACAGTAAACGGACTTGTTTGCGGGTATAGCCTTTTTCCATCATCCGATCGACAAAATCATCGTGTTTTTTCTGATCGTCGGTCGAGGTCTTGGCATTAAATGAAATGACCGGCAATAACTCTTCGGTGCTGGAGAACATTTTTTTCTCAATCACAGTGCGTAGTTTTTCGTAGCTGGTCCAGGTTGGGTTTTTGCCATTGTTTTTGGCTTTTGCCCGCAGCACAAAGTTGACGATTTCATTGCGGAAATCTTTAGGATTACTGATGCCGGCGGGTTTTTCTATTTTCTCCAGCTCAGCATTGAGTGCCGAGCGATCAAACAGTTGACCTGTTTCCGGATCCCGATATTCCTGATCCTGGATCCAGAAATCGGCATAAATCACATAACGGTCGAAAATGTTCTGGCCATATTCGGAATAAGATTCCAGGTACGCTGTTTGAATTTCTTTACCAATAAATTCGACGTACTTCGGAATCAGGTAACCTTTTAAGTGTTCCAGATACCGTTCGGCAACATCGGCAGCAAACTGTTCCCGCTCAATCTGCTGCTCCAGCACATAAAATAAATGTACTGGGTTAGCAGCCACTTCTGTGCTGTCGAAGTTAAAGACCCTCGATAATATTTTAAAAGCAAAGCGGGTCGACAGACCGGTCATCCCTTCATCGACACCGGCGTAGTCCCGGTATTCCTGATAGGATTTAGCTTTTGGATCGGTGTCTTTTAAACTTTCACCATCGTAAACCCGCATTTTTGAATACAGGCTGGAGTTTTCAGGCAGTTTCATTCGCGACAACACGGCAAACTGTGCCAGTGAAGTAAGCGTGCCTGGTGCGCAAGGAGAAACTTTTAACTCACTATGCTCCAATAGTTTTTCATAAATTTTTACTTCTTCTGATACCCGTAAACAATAAGGTACTTTGACGATATAAACCCGGTCTAAAAAGGCTTCGTTGTTTTTGTTATTACGAAAGGTTTGCCATTCCGACTCGTTGCTGTGTGCCAGAATAATACCTTCAAACGGCAGCGCGGCCAGACCTTCAGTACCGTTGTAATTGCCTTCCTGCGTTGCCGTCAGTAATGGATGCAGCACCTTGATTGGCGCTTTGAACATCTCGACAAATTCCATCATGCCTTGATTGGCGCGGCACAATGCCCCGGAATAGCTGTAGGCATCCGGGTCGTTCTGCGCAAAATGTTCAAGCTGACG
>JAHJNE010000020.1 GCA_018820995.1 Gammaproteobacteria bacterium
CTGGACTTATTGGGCCGGGCCGTGATCCGGCACGATTTGGGCAAGGTCGTTCGTTAGCCGGCGCTGAGTTGCCGGTGAATTTGGTACATGCTGCTGATATTGCGCGTTTTGTGCTGAGTTTGCTTGAACGTTCATCAGCAGAAAAAGCGTCGTTATTTAATTTGTGTTGCCCAGAGCACCCCGATAAAGCCGAATTTTATCATGCTGCAGCCGCCTACGCCGGATTACCTCCGGTCGCCTTTACTTCGTCTGATGAGCCGCCGCGAATAGTGTTATCTGCACTTAGTCAGCAACAAGCTGGGTTTTATTATCAGTTTCAGTCGCCACTTCAGGCTTTAGGCTCCTGTTAAGTCGTTGCATCCTGTTCCGATATTTATCATATTTTTATCACAGCTCAATGAAGTTTCAAAGATAGAACCGACCGATAATCGTCATACTTCAGCATAGGGTTGCCGTATGACAAACAAATGGATTCTGGGTTCTACCTTAAGTACTTTAATCGGCATCGTGGCGGCTACAGTATATTTGATGCTGATCCAGCCGCATGGTGATGGCAGCCAACTCCCCAATCACAACGTCGAATGGCTATTGTGGTTTTTTTTCGCGATGGTACTGGTATCGATGCTGGTGAATTTGTCGGTATTGATTGCGCCACCGGCAAATTGGCTTCGCTTTCTTTCTGCAATATCTTTAGATTTTCAAAGCAACAAACTTCAGTTGAATCAATATCAAGAGCGAGTCCAACTCTTCTTGCAGTCGCACCATGGCCAGTTACAGCGTTTAACAAGCCAAGCGGATATTTATTTATGGGTCACCGAGCAGCAGCCCGCCATCCTGCAAGTTGCAGAGGAAGTCACACAGCATGGTGGGATTGAAGATATGCGACTGCTGTTTCGTTGGATGCTGACACATCAATGCCGGCTAGGATATTACGTATCGCTGCAGCCTTGCGATGTACAGGCGGAAATTTTTGCTAAAGAAGCAGGCATTCAAATTGTTGATGTGCAAACACTTCAAAAATTGCATTCAATGGTTCTTGGGGAATAACTAACAGAATCAATGTTAATATCAAGTTTTCATAAGGTTTTTCTTGTCTCTATTTTGGCAAAATCTTAGGGCTTTAATGAGAAAGGAACAACATAAATCCAAGGTTGGATATCAAGCACAGCCTGCCTGGCTGGACCTAGTCCAGCCTTTTTCATTCTCATTAGCTCACTTTATAGAAGAGTCCTCTCAAGTACCAAGCGTGCTAGCACTTATTCAATAAATTGCGGAATACCAACCAAAGTAAATAAGCGCCCAGCGTCGCTGTTGGTGGCCTTGTTGTAGAGATTTCTAAGGCTGTTGCAGATTATTTAGCACGCTGATCTAGCGTGCTATTTTTACACTTTGAACTTATGGATCGACTGTTGTAATTGTTCGGCACTTTGGGCCACGTCATCACTGTGCTGCAAGGTTCGGCCGGCTTTGTCGCTACTTTGCTCGGCCAAAGTGACCATGGTTGTCATATTGTCGGTAATGGCGCGACCGAGACCTAATTGGTTTTGTGTTGCATCGGCAATGGCCGAGCTAATTTGTTGCATCTGACTAATTGCCTGATTGATATTGCCCAGCGATTGCACCAGTTCTGCCGTATGACCAACACAGGTATCGGCATCCGTTTTTCCACGCGTGATGGCCGTGACTGCAGCGGTACTTTGTTGCTGTAAGTTTTGAATCATCTGCCTGATTTCATCCGTCGCGCTTTGACTGCGAACTGCCAATGATCTGACTTCATCGGCGACAACCGCAAAACCACGGCCTTGTTCACCGGCGCGGGCAGCTTCTATTGCGGCATTCAGTGCCAGTAGATTTGTCTGTTCTGCGATGCCACGGATCGTTGCCAGAATACTGCCTATGTTGTTGGATTGGTCATTCACTTTGAGCATGATGTCGGCAGTGTTGGTCAGCTGCTCTGCTAAGCCTGTGATTAGCTGATTGTTTTCATTTGAAATGGTGTCAATTTGCTCGCTTTGAGTGCGCGCGTGATTCATTTCATTCACCGCCTGATGCGCCTGCTCTGCAATCAAATTGGTATTTTGTGCCAATTGCACTGTGGTGTTGTTGACGGAAGCAATCTGCTGCTGTTGCTGCTCAAGGGCTAAATTGATCTCCCCAACCTCACCACGAGACAATTCTGCACTTTGCTGCAGCTCAGTTGCATTTTGGGAAATACCTTGAATTAATTGACTCAATGCCTGAATTAAGCTGTTTACTTTGGTGGATAAGGCGCCAAATTCATCGTCATTTTCAATCACTAACTGCCGGCTCAGGTCACCAGCGGCCACTTGTCCCAGTACTTTATTAATGCTGCCCAATGGTCGCAACATCGCATTGATCGTGAAATAAGCGGCACCGCCAGCTAACGCAATCAGCACCAGCATTAAAACAAAAGTGCGGACTGTGCCAAAACTTAAAGTATCGGACATCTCGGTTTGCAGGCTGGAAAATTGCTGATCAGCGCCACTGACCACTGAATCTAACGCTGTTACAGCCTGCGAAATAGCTTGTTCTGACGCTTTTAATTGCTGTCTGGCTTGTTGCAGGGCGGTTAGCTGTTGCTGCTTTTTAGCAACCAAACCATCAGTTGCGGCCACTTTTGCTTTCAGTGCGGCCAATTGTTCGTTAAACGCATCCCACAAATCTTCAGCGCCAACTTCAGGTACCAAATTTCCGATGTAGTCCAGGTTGCCTTGCATATCACTCAACGTAAATTCGATATTCTCCTGGCTTTCTGAAAGTTGGCTAATGTCATTAAAAGCGCCGGTTTCACGAACTGTCTTCATCATGGTCAGTAGCTGACCATCCACCCGGCCTGCAGCGCCAGCGATCAGCTCAAGTTGTTGCTTTTTGCCCGGGGTTTCAAGGTATGAGATGTCAACCAAAGTTGCACCGGCATCATCTATCAGTCGGACAAGAGCGGTAAGTTCAATAGCAGCGGCGTCAGCGGCGGTGACAGTGGTCAGTTTGGCAGCAAA
>JAHJNE010000211.1 GCA_018820995.1 Gammaproteobacteria bacterium
ATGAATGCGGATGGCGAGTTGGTCGGGCTTAACTTTGATTCAACTTATGAGTCAATCAGTAAAGACTGGTACTTTAACGAGGCGGTTACCCGCGCTATCCATGTTGATATCCGTTATGTATTGTGGCTAATGCAATATGTTGATCATGCAGATAATTTACTAAGTGAAATGACTATCGTACGGCATGAATAGCAGGCGATTTATCGCAGATTAAAATAAACACCATGGGTACATGTTTGTTTAGTTTGTGGTCTGTTTGAATGGACTAAGTACGGTGATTTAGCGAAGGGCTCAACGACCATTTGAGCCCTTTTTACATAATCATCGAACCTTTAGGGTTGAGCAGGCTTAAAATTGACATCCCTTCTAAACTGGCAAAAGCGCGAGCTTCATCAATATCACGCCGTTTTAGTCCAAGACTGGTCACAATTTGCTGATCAATCAAATCGTCCTGTTCAAATTGGCCAAAAGCCGCATTAACTAAGGCAAGGCGCGCTGAAATATGCAGTACCTGAACGAGTTTATTGTTTGGTTGCAGTTGCGGAGAATTCAGATAGTTAATTGGGTCAATCAATGAATCAGGTAAGCGCCACAGTTTTAGCAATGCGACACTACAATCCGCATAGCTAAAACCCAACAGCTCTTGCTGGCGCATCCACGGCAGTAAGCCTTTTTGGTAGTGGCCACAAAGCCGGGCGACATCCGGATTAACTTCCACCACCACCAGCTCTCCGATGTTATGCAGCAGGCCCGACAAATATAACGGTTCGTTTTGCTTGATACCAACCACGGAACCGAGAAATTTGGCAATCAGCGCTGCATGAATACTGGTTTCCCAAAATCTTTCTAAATCAATCACATCAGATGGCGCTTTTGCAAATGCTTCAGTTGAACCATAAGCCACCACCAAATTATAAACCTGTGTTTCACCCAGCAATAGCACTGCTTTACTGACGGAATCAACCGGATTGGGGAAATTATATAAAGCACTATTTGCGAGTTTTAATAGTCGAGAAGCAAGTGGAGGATCTAAAGCGATAATTTCTGCTATTTCATCCAGGCCACTGATTTTATTATCAATAACCTCTTTTATTTTTAAACAGGTATCGGGTAATACAAATACATCACCCGCTTGTCTGGCAAATTCAAAAGCGCTCACGCTGTATTCTCCTAAATCCAACCTGTTCACTATAGTGTCGCTTTAAACGGCAGTTTTACAAGCAAAGCCCTGATTTTTTTTCCCTTGCAGGCAAGTTAGTAAATTAAGCTTTGTAAATCGCTGCTTTTTATAGCTTTGTTGGATATTATGGCAAAGGTTCTACTATACTCTGCCAGATACTGGTTGCGCAGACTGCGGTATCATTCCCAAACTGACCAATATTCCAGAAGGACAGCGTGATAAAGTCAGCCCATCTCCTGTTTTTTATATTTTCGAGCATGCTGGTTCATGCCGACAATCAACCATCACCACCGCCGTTGGTGGTTGCCCATTCTGCCGTGGTCGTGGAGCGACTGAGCAAATCTCAACTTCGTAGTATTTACTTAAAACGTCAAGTCATCTGGCCTAACGGCGAAAAAATCAAAGTGTATATGCTGCCCGCGAAATCTGATACTCATCAGCAATTTAGCCAAGGTGACTTGCAAATGTTTCCCTATCAGCTGGAGAGAACCTGGCAAAAGCTGACTTATTCAGGCATAGGAACGCCACCCATTGAAGTCGACTCCGCCGTCGAAATGTTAAAGATCATTCAAACGACTCCGGGCTCCATTGGTTATTTACCGTACGGAAATGAGACAAACGATGCAAAAGTTATTGAAATTCAACCTTAAGCTCATCGCCAAAATAACCCTGGCCTTGACGCTGGGGCAGGTGCCTTTTGCTAATGCGGCCGACGACTGGCATTGGCATGGTTTTGTCGCACAGGGGATAATGCAGGCCAAAGACAGTAATTTTGTCAACAATGATGGCGATGTGTCGACAAAACTGACAGAGTTCGGCCTGAATTCGATGTGGCAGTTGGATGAGTCGTTCCGGCTGGCCGGACAGTTGATGTACCTCGACGGTGGCAATCGATATCAGCAGGGATTACGAATTGATTATCTGTTTTTGAACTGGACGGCTATTAATACGCTGGACTGGCAAGTCGATTTTTATGCCGGTCGTTATAAGAATATGCATTGGCTTTATTCAAGCACCCGTGACGTTGCGATCACCCGACCGATGATTGTGCTGCCTCAGTCCGTATATTTTGATGCATTTCGCGATGTAGCCGTTGGTTCTGACGGTATTGCCGTGCAATCGACTTACAGTAGCTCATTTGGCGAACTTGATTTTAACTGGAGTCTGGGTGCAACACCGACGCCAAAAGAGCAAAGTCAGCGCATCATCAGTACTCTTATTACCGGCGCGACAAAGCAAGATTTTGTACATCAATTCAGTAGTTTTTTCCGCCCCAGTGGCTCGAAGAGTCAATGGGGCGTAAGCCTTTTGGATTCCGACTTTAGTTACCGCCGCACTGATACCGATATTTTCGCGGATGGTGACTTTACCGTGCAGCGTGTAATGCTGAATTGGCGTTACAGCGAAGAGAACTGGGAGCTATCCAGCGAATTGTTTCAGGAACGGGTGTCAGTGAATGGCTTTTATGCGCCAGGCATGCAGCGCACCCAATTCGGCCAAGGTGCTTACCTGCTGGCCCGCTATAACCTGACCCCACAGACCACGTTATATGCCAGCTATGATCATTTTTATGCCAATAAAGATGACAAAAATGGCCATTTGTTACCTTTACAAACTGGTGGTCAAATCGCTGAATATTTTGGCTATCAGCGTGACAGTGCGGTATCGCTGAGTCATAACTTTACTGACAACTGGCGGATGACTCTGGAGTATCACTGGACAGAAGGCACCGGCCGTTTAGGGCCAAATGTGGTGCCTGACACCATCGTCAATCGCTCGAAGTACCACCAGTTATGGGCGGTACAATTGATGTATTGGTTCTGACGATGCGACCGTTTCTCAGCCTGCCATGGAAAATTCTGGGCATTACGCTGAGTGCTTTGTTATTGATGAGTATTCTATTGACCAGTTTTACTCTGGTAAAAATAGAGCAGGACTTTCGGCTGCAACAAGATAAGCAACTGCTACTTCGTCAGCAACAGTTTAACCATTTGAATTTACTGCTTGAAAACCAGCTCCGTAGTTGGCTGGAATCCTTTACCGATTTAGTCGAATTGCGCTCTCAGCCTGATTTCACCGCTTTTGCCAAGGCGCTGGCCAATCACTATGATGCGATTGCTGTGCATCTGAATGTCGAAAGTTTATGGTTGCTGGATGCCAATCTGAATTCTTTATACGCTTCGACTGAACAAATCCCACCGTCTGTGCTTGATGTTGCGCGGCAGGTGATGACACAGCAACAACCTCAATCTGCTATTTATTGCAGCAGCCAATGTACCAAACTTGTTTTAGTGCCGGTTCAAAATGGCAATGGCGAAATGGCAGTGGTGGCTTTAGCAACCACCATGTTAGATATTTTGTCTTCGCTCAAACAAGGCATTGGTTCGGAAGTCGCTATCGTGCGTATCGATAGCGCCGATAACAGTCCGCTCCGTCAATTTGAATTGTTGTCTTTATCAAACCCCGAGCTGATGCGGCCGGTATTTCGTGCCTTGTCGACACAGCCATCACTGCAAGAAGCCCGTAGTCAAGGTATCGATGTCGAACTGGCCTCACAGCATTACCTGATTAGTTTACTGCCGCTACAAACGCAAAACCGCAGCTATTATTTGGCCTTGGTGGATGATGTCAGTAAGTTTGTGCAGGCACAGGCGGCTTACCAACTTCAAATTATTTTGTTTGCCTGTGGCTGTTTTTTGCTGCTGGCGGTGCTTATTTACTTCAGTACCTTGCGCTTAAGTCGCCGTTTATTAGCGCTGGCACAACATTTACCTTTACTGGCGCAGCGCCAGTTTCGCGAGTTTCGTCAGCATAGCGCTTATGATCCAATGTTGTTTCAGGACGAGTTGGATGTCTTAACGCAGGCGGCTTATCAGCTCAGTGTCGAGCTGGAACAGCTGCATCAACAAATTGAGGTCAATACGCAGGAGCTGGAAAACATCGCGATGTTTGACCTGCTCACCGGCTTGCCCAATCGTAATATGCTGCAATTTCAGCTAAAAAAATGTCTGGCCGGTCTGGAACGACAAACGGGTTCAATTTCCGTGCTGTTTTTAGATTTGGATGATTTTAAGAAAATTAATGACAGTAAAGGCCATGCCGCTGGAGATCAGTTATTGGTTGAAGTGGCGCAGCGGCTGCGGGCTTGTATCCGCAGTGCCGACATTGCCTGTCGCTTTGGCGGCGATGAATTTGTGGTGGTGCTGACCCAATCTAATGAGTTGGATTATCCCTATCAGGTGGCTGACCGTATTTTTGATGCTTTTAAACAACCGATTAGCTTAGGTGCGCAACTGTTTTATATTTCCACCAGTATTGGCATCACCACCACCGAGCTACCCGATGCGTTGCCGGATGAACTGGTGCGCCAGGCGGATATGGCAATGTATGAAGCCAAAGAGCGCGGTGGCAATGTCGCCTTGCTTTATGATCAGCAAATGTACCAGCGGTTAGCGAAGCGTTTGGCTTTGGAAAGTGAAATTAAAGATGCGATTAAATTCAAACAGTTCAGTTTAAGTTTACAACCGCAAATTGAACTGAGTACCGGTCGGCTGGCCGGTTTTGAAGCGTTGTTACGCTGGCAACATCCGGTGCGGGGCACAGTGATGCCGGATGAGTTTATTGGGGTTTTGGAAAACTCGCCGCAGATGATTGAGTTGGGCTACTGGGTGTTTCAGCGCAGTTTTCAGCTGGCGAAGGAGCTGATTGGCAAAGGTTATCCGGATATCCGCATTTCAATTAACCTTTCAGCCGAACAGTTTTTAGATCCAGCATTGCCGCCATTGCTTGAATTATGGCTTGATGATGTTGGCCTATCGGCTCGCCATTTTGAGCTTGAACTGACTGAGCGGACTTTAGTGCAGAATATCGAAACCACCTTAAGTGCGATGCGGCAGCTCAAAGCACAGGGTTTTTACTTCTCGATTGACGACTTCGGCACCGGTTATTCATCGCTCAGTTACTTAAAACAAATGCCGGTCGACATCATCAAAATTGATAAAAGTTTTGTGTTTGGCATGCTGGAAAATGATGCCGATTATCAGATTATTGTGTCAACTATCGCCATGG